>NZ_JAELTU010000183.1 GCF_016429015.1 Rhizobium sp. ASV20 | reverse complement strand
GCTCTACCGCATGACACCGGAACAGTGCCGCCTCATCATGGTCGATCCGAAGATGCTGGAGCTCTCCGTCTATGACGGTATCCCGCATCTTCTGACCCCCGTCGTTACCGACCCCAAGAAGGCCGTCATGGCGCTGAAATGGGCGGTGCGCGAAATGGAGGATCGCTACAAGAAGATGTCGCGCCTCGGTGTGCGTAACATCGACGGCTACAATAGCCGCGTTGCCTCCGCCAAGGAAAAGGGCGAGACGATCCACGTCATGGTCCAGACCGGCTTCGACAAGGGCACGGGTGCTCCGATCGAAGAGAGCCAGGAAATGGATCTGACGCCGATGCCCTATATCGTCGTCATCGTCGACGAAATGGCCGACCTGATGATGGTCGCCGGCAAGGAAATCGAAGGTGCGATCCAGCGCCTTGCGCAGATGGCGCGTGCCGCCGGTATCCACCTGATCATGGCGACGCAGCGTCCCTCGGTCGATGTCATCACCGGCACGATCAAGGCGAACTTCCCGACGCGTATTTCCTTCCAGGTGACGTCGAAGATCGACAGCCGCACCATCCTTGGTGAACAGGGGGCCGAACAGCTCCTCGGCCAGGGCGACATGCTGCACATGGCCGGCGGCGGCCGCATCTCCCGCGTTCACGGCCCCTTCGTCTCCGACGAGGAAGTCGAAAAGGTCGTGGCGCATCTGAAGCTGCAGGGCCGCCCGGAATATCTCGACACGGTTACGGCCGACGAGGATGAGGAAGCCGAAGAGGAAGATACGGCCGTCTTCGACAAGGGCGCGATCGCCTCGGAAGATGGCGACGATCTCTATGAACAGGCGATCAAGGTGGTCATGCGCGACAAGAAGTGCTCGACCTCCTACATCCAGCGCCGCCTCGGCATCGGCTACAACCGCGCCGCCTCGCTCGTCGAGCGCATGGAAAAGGACGGTCTGGTCGGCCCCGCCAATCACGTCGGCAAGCGCGAGATCATCACCGGCAACCGTAATGGCGGCGGTAATGCGAGCCAGGAAGATTTCGATTGATCACCTGGGCAGCCAAGCCTGAGTGATACCGGAACGAAAAAGAAGCGGCTCTCCAGTGGAGGGCCGCTTCTTCTTTATCAGACGCGTTCGAGCCTGATATGAGGCAGCGGCGGCAACTCGACGCGGATGGCGTCGTCAGGCTGCACCCGGCCACCCTGCGAGACGATGCCCATGATTCCGGCTTTGCGGATCAGGCCGCCATCGGCATCCTTGTCGAGCACGGCATGCAGCAGCCCCTTCTGGAAATTGTCGATCTGCTTGCAGGGATTGCGCAAACCCGTCACCTCGACGATCGCTTCCGCGCCGATATGCAGGCGCGTGCCTTGCGGCAGCGAAAGCAGGTCGATCCCTCTGGTCACGATATTCTCGCCCATATCCCCCGCCGAAACGGAAAATCCCTTTTCCGTGAGTTCGTTGAACAGCTCTTCGTGGACGATATGCACCTGGCGCAGATTGGGCTGGGTCGGATCGACCGCGACGCGGGAACGATGCTTCACCGTCACCCCCATATGCGCATCACCTTCCACGCCAAGCCCCGTCAGCAGCTGGATATGATCTTTGATCTGCTTGCTGAACTCGTGCACGCCGCTACTGCTGACCGATGTTACATATATGCGCTTGTCGCCCATGCCGAACCCTTCCATAAACGATGGAGATCTTATAAATTGGTATATACCAATTTCAAGGCGACAGTATTGTGATGAGCGAGAAAAATCGGCGGGGCGAAAGCGCAAGATTTGCGGGAGGTTGGGCTGCCGTCGCTGCGGACCTCAGAACCGCCATCGATGCGGGGCGGCATGCTCCCGGCAGCCGCCTGCCGAGCGAGCGGGCCTTGTCCGAACACTTCGGCGTCTCCCGGGTGACGATGCGCCGTGCGATTGCCGAGCTGGAGGGGGAGGGGTTGCTGCGTGTCGCGCGGGGCAGCGGCGCCTATGTCCGCGCGGACATGCCCGTGCGCTTCCAACTGGGCGATAAGGTGCGCTTCAGCAAGGATCTGACAGCGACGGACGCCAATCTCACGCGCAAAGTTGTCTCGGCAAGGGAAGTCACGGCAACCGCCGATATCGCTACGCGGTTAAATCTCCAACCGGGCGAAGTGGTGCTGAACATGTGCGTGGTCGCCTATGCCGATGCGCTACCCGTCTCGGTGGTCATACGTAGCTGCTCGGCCACGCGCTTCCCCGGTCTGGCAGAGAAATTTACCGCAACGGGCTCGTTCACGGCGGCGCTGAAGGACTATGGTGTCATGGACTATTGGCGCCGCTCCACCGACATCACGGCGCGAATGCCGACGGAGGCTGAGGCGCGGCTTCTGCAGCAATCGCGGCTGACGCCCGTGCTTGCCTATGCCGGCGAGGACATCGACGCCGATGGCACGATCATCTCGTGTCAGATCGGCTGCTTCGCCTCGGAGCGGGTCGTCGTGACCGTCTAGAAGGTCAGCCCTTGAGAACCTTCCCCGGATTCATGATCCCGGCCGGATCGAAGGCGGTCTTGATCCGGTGCATCAGGTCCATCTCGATATCGGAGCGGATTGAAGCCAGCTCGTCGCGCTTCAGCTGGCCGATGCCGTGCTCGGCTGAGATGGAGCCGCCATGCTGCAGCACCAGGCCATGCACGATCTTGTTCATCTCACGCCAATGGCCGATGAACTCCGCCTTGTCGGCGCCGACAGGCTGCGAGATGTTGTAGTGGATATTGCCGTCACCCATGTGGCCGAAGGCGCAGACGCGCGCGCCCGGCATGGCGGCGACAACGGCCTTTTCGGCTTCCGTCATGAATTGCGGGATCTGCGCCACCGGCACGGAAACGTCGTGCTTGATCGAACCGCCTTCCGGCTTCTGCGCGTCCGACATGCTCTCACGCATGTGCCAGATGGCTTGCTGCTGCGCTTCCGAGCTGGCGATCGTCGCATCCTGGATCAGGCCGGCCTCATAGCCCTGCTCGAGTAGCGTCGTCATCATCCGCTCGGCCGTCTCGGCCGAATCGGACGTGGATATGTCGATCAGCACATACCAGGGATGGGCAGTCTCAAGCGGATCGCGCACGCCCGGAATATGTCGGGCGGTGAATTCAACGCCGATGCGCGGCATCAGCTCGAAGCCGGTCAGTGCCGTGCCGCAGAGGCTCGAGGCATTCTTGAACAGGGTCAGCGCATCATCGACCGACTGCAGGCCCGCAAAGGCGACCTGATGGCCGAGCGGCTGCGGAAAGAGTTTCAGCACCGCGCCGGTGATAACGCCGAGCGTACCTTCTGCGCCAATGAAGAGATCGCGCAGATCGTAGCCGGTATTGTCCTTCTTCAGGCGGCGCAACCCGTTCCAGATTTCGCCCGTCGGCAACACGACTTCAAGGCCGAGGCAGAGCTGGCGCATGTTGCCATAGGCAAGAACGGCCGTGCCGCCGGCATTGGTGGAAAGATTGCCGGCAATGCGGCAGGAGCCTTCCGAGCCGAGCGAAAGCGGGAACATGCGGCCATGCTCGGCTGCAGCCTTATGCACGTCGGCGAGAATGCAGCCGCCGTCGACGATCATGGTATTGCCGACTGGATCGATATCGCGGATGCGGTTCATGCGCTCCAGCGACAGGATGATGTCGGAGCCGCCCTCGCGCGGCGTCTGTCCACCGACAAGGCCGGTATTGCCGGTCTGGGGTACGATGGCCGTGCCGGTCTCGCTGGCAAGTTTCAGGATTGCGGACACCTCTTCCACCGAGCCGGGCTTCAGCAGCATGGGTGAAGCGCCATGATAGAGCCCGCGATTTTCCACGAGATGCGGCGCGATTTCCGCCGGGTCCCGCACGGCATGTTTTTCGCCGACGATAGCGGCGAAGCGATCGAGAAGGTCGGAAGAGGGGGCGGAGCTGCTCATGGCGTGTCCTTTGCCTGATGATGTCTGGCTGATTTACTCTCTGGGCGCGGCGGCGCGGCGCAGCCGGTCATTGATGGCCTCGCCGAGGCCCTCGTCTGGAATATGCGAGAAGGCAATCGTCGCAGCGCCGGTGGCATCGGCGCGCTTCATGAAGTCGAAGAGGTTCGCGGCGGCTTCGGAGAGATCGCCGCTGGCGCTCAGATCGAGCACCGCAATGGCATTCTCGCTGCCAACAATATCGGGTTTTCCGAAACGGATCAGCGTCTCGTTCTCTGAAACCTCGGTCGCATCAAGCCGCACGGCCGCTCCGGGCGCATAATGCGAAGCCATCATGCCGGGCGCCTCGATGGCAGCCGAGGCCTTCTTCTTGCGCTTCAGCGCCTTGCCGGCCACGCGCTCGATTTCGCTTGCCGCGAGACCGCCGGGCCGCAGGAGACGCATCTCGCCGTCCTCGACCTTGACGATGGTCGACTCGACGCCGACGACGGAGGCTCCTGCATCGAGAATGAGGGTAATCCGCTCACCGAGATCGTCATCGACATGATCGGCGCTGGTGGCGCTGATCTTGCCCGACGTATTGGCGCTTGGTGCCGCAAGCGGCCGGTCGAAGGCGCGGATCAGGTCTCCGGCAAAGCCTTGGGGTACACGGATGCCGACCGTATCGAGACCGGCGGTTGCCAGCGGATGGATGCCGCTATCGGGCCGGAGCGGCAGCACCAGCGTCAGTGGGCCGGGCCAGAAAGCTTCCGCCAGCTTCCGGGAGATCGGGTCGAAGATGGCGTAGCGCTCGGCCATGGCGAGATCGCTCATATGGCAGATCAATGGATTGAAGCGCGGCCGGCCCTTCGTCTCGTAGATTCGGGTAATCGCGGCAGGATTGGTGGCATCGGCGGCAAGCCCGTAGACCGTCTCCGTCGGCAACCCGATCGGCAAACCTTCGGCGAGCGTTGCCGCCGCGACTTCGATCGCGGTTTGCGGATGTTCGAGAATGTCTATGTGTCGTGCCATGGCCTGCCTGCTTGCAGTTCAGGCCGTTTCTTATGCCCTTCGAGTTTTCGGATCAATCGTCAAAGCTGGCGAATAATGTCGCGAAGCTGCTCGTTGCGGGCGCCGAGCAACAGAACGTTGCGGATGGCGATCTGCGGATCGTGGGTGTGGAACAGCACGCCATTGCCGCGGATGTCGCGATTGATCGTCGGCTTCTTGTCTTCCGCTTGCCTGTCCGGATGGATGGCGACGGCGAAATACATCCGCGAATATTTGAGGCTGATGTCTTCGAAGAAGTTTTCTTCCTGGCCGATCCGGGCAAAGAAATTGGCGATATAGAAGGCCCAGTTCACGTCCTCATAATGCGCGAACTGTGTTCGCGCGGCGGTGACGTGGCAATAGCCCAGATGCGGCGTGTCCTTCAGCGTGTGATGGAAGATGAGTTTCGGAAAGCGAATCGATTTGTGAAAGCCGTTCAACCGGTCATGGGTCTTTTCGCCGGCACTCAGCAGCTTCTGCGCGGTGCGTTCAGCGACCTCCTGGTGGGTCATGTATCGACGCTCTTCGGCAAGCCAATGTGGCCTGTCGCGATTGATGCGGCCGGTGCGCAGGAATTCGCTATGCCCCGTCGTCGATACCGCTGGGGTCGGCTCGGGGTCGGCGGGCTTCCCAGTGTCGAAATATCTGAGTTTGGCCATGCCGGGTCTCGCTATAAAAATCTGGAGACTGCATGATAATGCATCTGGCTTGAGCAGGGCTTAACGGCGCAGGCTACACGTTGCTAAGGAGACCACGATATGTCCGGAGTAACCGATCTGAGGCAGTTGCTTTCCGGCATGAAGCCCAACCTCATCGAGGGGCAGTTTGTCTATTGCAGCGTACCGGCCACTGCGCTGACAGACCATATGCATTTGGAACCGATCGGCTTCTTCCGGGAAGATGAGGGCGTGACGCTGATCCTTCCTGTGGAAGCCGCGCGACAGGCGGGGCTCGCAACCACCCCTGCCATGCGGATGATCACCCTCGAAATCCATTCGTCGCTGGAGGCTGTCGGCCTCACTGCCGCCTTCGCCACGGCTCTCGGAAATGAAGGCATCAGCGCCAATGTCGTTGCAGCCTACTATCACGACCATATCTTCGTCCCTGCGAGCGACGCAGACCGAGCGATGGCGGCCTTGCGGGCGCTTTCTGCGGCGCAGGGGCCGATCTAAACTGCGATCGCGGGCGGTTCTGTCGCAATCAGAATAAAGCGTCATGGGCGGGGCAAGAAGCGGCCATGCCGCCGGCCAGCGGGCATGAAGCCTAAAGGTTTGAATTCCCTTTCAATAACGCCGCCGAACCCAACCGTCCCAATATATGGTTTCGTCTGTCGTCAATTTCGAAGTCGATGTCGCATTGTAGCGCAGTGGGCGGTAGGGCCGGGAGCTATGATGATATCAATCTCAAGGTGCCGTCCATCAGGCAGGAGGATGCCCTGGCAACAGGGACTTCCTCAAACCCGGAAACCAGCCTTGGGCAGATATGGTTTACTGACCGCGACGCGTGGTCGGATACTGCTTCAATCGTCCCTGACGGTTGCGCAGATCCCCCCTCGCTTCCGGTACTGCGCGAGGATAGGCAAATGGATATCAAGAGCAATGTTTTGCGGCAATTGAAGAGCCGCCGCGAGGGCTTCAGCCTGGAGCAGCCTTTTTATATCGATCAGGATTATTTCAAGCTCGATATGGAAATGATCTACTATCGAGACTGGCTGTTCATCGGTCATGATTGCGAGGTGCCGCGCGCCGGCAACTACTTCACCGTACAGATCGGCGAATATCCTGTTGTCATCGTTCGCGGCCGCGATCAGGTGATCCGGGCCTTCCACAATAGCTGTCGCCATCGCGGTTCGCGCGTCTGCACGACCGAGCGCGGCTCCTCGGCCAAGCTTGTCTGCCCATACCATCAGTGGACCTACGAGCTTGACGGCTCGCTGCTCTTTGCCCGCCAGATGGCGGAGGATTTCGACAAGAGCCAGTATTCTTTGAAGCAAGTCCACTGCGAAAGCGTCGCCGGCTATATCTTCATCTGCCTTGCGAAGAACGCGCCCGATTTCGCCCCGGTCCGCGCCGCGATCGAGCCCTATATGGCGCCGCATCGCATGAGCGAAGCCAAGGTCGCCTTCCAGAGCACCATCATCGAGAAGGGCAACTGGAAGCTGGTCTGGGAAAACAATCGCGAGTGCTACCACTGCGCCGCCAACCATCCCGAACTCTGCCGCACCTTCCCGGAAGCGCCGACCGTTACCGGCGTTCAGGGCGCGATGAGCGATCCGGTCATCCTGGAACATTGGGCACGCTGCGAGGCTGCCGGCCTGCCGAGCGAGTTCAAGATTTCGTCTGACGGTCAGTATCGTACCGCCCGTATGCCGCTGATCGAAGGAGCCGAAAGCTACACCATGTCCGGCCAGAAGGCCGTCAAGCGCCAGCTGGCCTCCGACGTGACGATGAACGGCATCGGCACGATGCTGCTCTTCCACTACCCGACCACCTGGAATCACCTGCTTGGTGACCACGCGATTTCCTTCCGCGTGTTGCCGCTGAACGCCGAAGAAACCGCCGTCACCACCAAATGGCTGGTTCACAAGGATGCGGTCGAAGGCGTCGACTACGACATCGAGGAACTGACCCACGTCTGGAACGAAACCAACGATCAGGATCGCCGCATCGTCGAGGAAAATGCCTTCGGCATCCACTCGCCGGCCTACGAGCCCGGTCCTTATTCGGAAATCCATGAAGGCGGCGTCATGCAGTTCGTCGAGTGGTATTCGAACTTCATGATCGATCGTCTGCAGGGCGATCAGGCCAAGCTCTCGGCGGTAGCCTGAGCATGAGCAAGACCGCCTCCAATAGTCATCGGCACCTCGATCAGATGCAGCCCTGGAGTGACAGGCAGCATCTGCTCGAATGCCTCTCCGTCACGCCCGAAGCGCCCGATGTGATGACCTTCACATTCGGGTCCGACAAGGACAACTGGTTCCGCTATCTGCCGGGCCAGTTCGTGACGCTGGAGCTGCCGACGACGCCGGAGCCGGTCATGCGTACCTATACGCTGTCGTCTACGCCGTCGCGGCCCTTCTCGGTCGCCGTGACGGTGAAGGCGCAGAAGGACAGCATCGGCACGCGCTGGATGTTCGATAATCTGAAGCCGGGCATGCGCATCAAGGCTTTCGGACCTCTCGGCGATTTCAGCCATATCCGCCATCCCGGCGAAAAATACCTGTTCATCTCGGCGGGTTCCGGCATCACTCCGATGATGTCGATGACCCGTTACATGGCCGATACCGCACCGCTGTCGGATATCGGTTTCATCAACTGCGCACGCAGCCCCGCCGACATCATCTTCCGCTCGGAGCTCGAGTATCTCGCCCGCTTCATGCCGAACCTCAGCCTCGGCCTGATCGTCGAGGGCTGCGGCCGCACCGATCTCTGGTCGGGCTTGAAGGGCCGCATCGATAAGGCCAAGATCGGTCTGCTTGCCTCTGACTTTATGGACCGCACCATCTTCTGCTGTGGTCCGGAAGTTTTCATGGACGCTGTCCGTTCCATGCTGGAAGCACACGGCTTCGACATGTCCCGTTACCATCAGGAGAGCTTCCAGCCGGCGAATGCGGCAACGCCGCTTGCCGAGGTCAGTGATGATGCGTCGGCAGAGGCTGCCACGACCATCCGCTTTACCATGGCCGGCAAGGAGGTGCTCTGCCCGGCCGGTCAGACCGTGCTGCAAGCAGCGCGCGGCGCCGGCGTGCGCATCGGTGCTGCCTGCGAATCCGGCCTCTGCGGCACCTGCCGCGTGTTGAAGCTCTCGGGCGAAGTTGAGATGAGCCACAATGGCGGCATCCTCGATGACGAGATCGAGGAAGGCTATATCCTGGCTTGCTGCTCGCGTCCGAAGACCGATGTTCAGGTTGAAGCCTGAGGCAATCCAAGGCGAGAGATAGCCGCTAGAAATCCTGATAGTTCAATTCGTTGATCTCCGCGACCGGTTTGGATCGCGGGATCGATGCCGTCACGACGGGATCAAGCAGCAGCGAGACGAGCGTCTGCCGTGGTCCGCTGCAGGTCGCGTCCAGAGCGATCGTCAGGTCCGGGGCGGGAAGTGGTTTGGCCGGCACGAGATCGCCCTGCGGCCAGATCTCGGCAAGCTGCACCTTGGTCATCGGCACAACGTTGACGTCGATATCGGTCAGAGTGCCGGGAACACGATAGGGGCAACTCTTATCCGAGCAGTTCTCCGATGAGACAAATTGCCAGATGGCGTAGGTGTCCCAGTTGCCGAGCGGGAAGGTGCCCTTCACGTCCGGTTTGTAACGGGCATACCAGAGCGGCAGCCGCGACAGCAGCGGATAGAGATTGCGATGATCGGCAATATACTGCGCCGTGTTATGGTTGGTGTAGAGAATAGGGTAGCGCCCCGTTCTGACCTTGATATGCGCGACGAAGATCTGGGCATCGTCCAGCGACATGAACTGGGTGGGGTCCATCCCGTCAATATCCAGCACCATCAACTCATCCGGCTGCGGCGCGGCATAATCGAGAAAATGATTGGCCTGATCGATGGGATTGCCCGGTCGCCCCAAATGATAGGCGCCCCATAATAGGCCATTCGTCTTCGCCAACATGCGACGGGTTTGATACAGTTCGCGGCTGATGGCATATTTGCGCCATATCGTCTTGCAGTGGGCTGGTGTGTCGCCCGCTGGTTTGGCGGCGCAATTGTACCTCGCCGGTAGGCCGTCCGAGGCTTTCGAAATGAAGGCGGCGATGCGCTTGTCCTGCAGAAACGCACTCCAATCGATCGTATTCAGCTCGTAGGCATCGACGATGAGGGCGTTTTTCGTGTCCGTCCAAGGTTGATTTTCACCAGCCGAAGGTTTTGTCGCCGGGCCTATGAAGCTCAGAACCGTGAGGAAGGTGCAAATCAGGGCGTGGCTCTGCCAGGATCCTTTCATGAATTAATAGTAAGGATTGCTGGTTAATCTTGGGTTAAGAGTGCAAACACTATAAGCTCGGTGTGGAGCCCTCGCATAACTCCTTAAGTTGGTAGGGATTTAAGGAACCAAATAGTGTGCTGCCGCGTTTCTTGTCGTCTATTCGGATATACAGCGAAACAGGCAGCGAAACCTTGCTCGGGAATTATTCCCGACATCAAACCTATAGGCTTGAGCACAAGTCGAACCAGGGAATGGAGATAAAAATGCTTGGTTTCCGTGCGAAAATTGCGACCATAGCCGTGACGGCCGCGGTCAGCTTGACGAGCTTCACACCGTCTTTCGCCATCCAGATGCCGACCGCACCGGTCGTCCAGGCCGACAAATCAGTCGGCAATGTCGAGCAGGTGCAATGGCGTGACTATCGCGGTGGCTACTATCGTCGTGGTTGGTACGGCGGCTATCGCGGCTATTCGGGTTATCGCCACGGCTATCGCTATCATGACGGCTACTGGTTCCCGCTCGCCGCCTTCGGTGCAGGCGCCTTGATCGGTGGTGCGATCGCCAGCCAGCCGCGTTATTATGCGCCGGCTCCGGCTCCCTCCGCTGGCATAAACCCTCGCCATGTTGATTGGTGCGAAGCGCGCTATCGTTCCTATCGCGCCTACGACAATACGTTCCAGCCGAATTATGGCCCGCGCCGTCAGTGCTACTCGCCGTATTTCTAAGCAGAAGATAGCGCATCCCAGAAAAGCGTTCGGCAGCCTCGCCTGAGGCTGCGTACGAGCACCAGATCTGAGAGCTATAAACAAAAGCCGTCCGGGTCCCGCCGGGCGGCTTTTGCATACCTGGGTCTCAGAGAATATCGACGCGCTTTAGCAGCCACCATGCCAGCAATATGGAGACGATTATGAAACCGACTGCATATCCGGTGCCGGTGGAGCCGCCGGCGAGCGGCAGGCCTGAAGTATTCATGCCGAAGAAGCCGGTTACCAGCGTGGGCGGCAGCAGAAACGCCGTCATGATCGACAGGATGTAGAGATGGCGATTGATCTCGGCTGACAGCTTCGAGCCGATTTCTTCATGCAGCAGCCTGGCGCGTTCCTGCAGTGCATAGATGTCATGCTCGACCGCCTCCAGCCGGCCCGTCAGGCGCCCTGCGACGTCGTCGAAGCCGAGCGGCATTTCCTCGTCATCCGAAGCGGCGGCGTGCCGCATCAGGGAAAGCACGGTCCTCAGGTGTCTATGCAGCCGTACGATCGTCCGGCGCAGGGGCGGAAGCCGCGCGCGTTCGTCTTGCGAGGTATTGCCGTGTACGAAATCTTCGATCGCGTTCAATTCTTCGCCGATCTCGATAACGACGGAAATCAAGGCGCGCTGGAATTCCACGACCAGAGCCTCGAAAACATCCACCGGGCTGGAAAAGCGCGCCGGATTCTTTTCGATCAGCGTCCGGGCTCTGTCGAGGCTGCGGAGCGGTTGCAGCCGGCTGGTGATGAGCATGCGATCGGTCAACGCGAAATGCAGCCAGCCAATATCGTGGGTGTTGTGGGCGAAATCGCGCTGGAAATCGACCAGCGTGCCGAAAAGCATCTGTTCATCGACGGTGACCGCGGCATGGCTCTCATGGGTCGTCAGTGCAATGCGCGCGGCATCGTTAAGGCCTGGAGCCTCCGCGAGGAAGGCCGGTACACGGGCATCGACGAGGCTGAGATGCAGCCAGAGAAAGCCCTCTCCGGTAAAGAGCGTCGCGCGATCGGTATCGTCGGCCAACCGCTCCGGCTTGTCCGAGCCCGGTCGCAGACGATAGGCCCAGACGAAGCCCGGTATCTTATTGGCGGAGATGATCGTGTTCATGGCCGGATCGTTCGCGTTGTCTGAACAGTTGCCTTAGTCTTGGTTTATGACGCTTTTTATACAAGCCCGCGGTTCGGTGGAATAATTGCTGGCGCCGATGTAGCGACCGGCGGCGGATTTGCGATAACGACGAGTTTTAAGCCGACTATGGGGGCGCATTTTACAGCCTGGCGGAAATCGTCACCGTTGCCGCTTGGACAAAATTGACGTTTACGTAAAAATCAACTAGCAATGTTGCCCATCGCCGCGGCTCGGGTGAGGCGGGCTGGAGGCAGAACCGAGCATTTCCGTTTTCAAACAGAACCACGGAACTGCTCCATCTGTTTGTTTTCACGCAATTCCGGACGCAACATTGCTGGAATTGTTCTCATGCGGAGGAGACAGCATGTATAAGGCGCCCGTCGAGGAAATCGCATTCACGCTGAACCACGTCACAGGCATGGGGCGTGCGATGGAGCAGGGGATCCTCGGTGATCTCAGCGCCGATGTTGTCGACGCCATTCTATCGGAAGCCGGGCGCTTTGCCGGTGAGGAAATGGAGCCGCTGGCCGAAAACGGCGACCGGCAGGGCGCAAAACTGGTCGATGGCAAAGTGGTTCTCCCCGATGGCTGGGAGAAGCTCTATCGCGATTGGATATCAGGCGGCTGGAACGGGTTGACCGCGCCGGAGGAATTTGGCGGGCAGGGCCTGCCGCACATGCTGAACATTGCGACGCTGGAAATGTGGAACTCCGCTTCCGTGGCGTTCGGTCTGGCGCCGACGCTGACCATGGGAGCTGTCGAAGCACTGCGGGCGCACGGCAGCGATGATCTTAAGAAGACATATCTGGCAAAGCTCGTATCAGGCGAGTGGACGGGAACCATGAACCTGACGGAGCCGCATGCCGGTTCCGACGTCGGCGCTCTGCGTGCCCGCGCGGAACGCCAGGACAACGGCAGCTATCGCATCTTCGGCCAGAAGATCTTCATCACCTGGGGTGATCATGAGGCGACCGAGAATATCATCCATCTCGTTCTCGCCCGGCTGCCGGATGCACCTGCCGGAACGCGCGGTATCTCGCTCTTTCTGGTGCCGAAATTCCTTGTGAACGAAGACGGCTCGCTGGGCACCCGCAACGATTGCTTTGCCCATTCGCTCGAGCACAAGCTCGGCATCCACGGCTCTCCGACCTGCACGATGATCTATGGCGACGGCAAGTTCGGTAACGATAAGGGCGCCGTCGGCTGGCTCGTGGGTGACGAGAACAAGGGCCTTGCCTGCATGTTCACGATGATGAACAACGCACGTCTCGCCGTCGGAATTCAGGGCGTCGCGATTGCCGAAGCGGCGACACAGAAGGCCATCGCCTATGCCAGGGAGCGGACGCAGGGCCGTGCACCGGGGACTGCTGCAGCGGGAATGAGCCCCATCATCGAGCATCCCGATGTCGCGCGCATGCTGTTGACGATGAAGTCGCTGACGCAGGGGTCTCGTGCCATCTGCTATGCCTGCGCCGAGGCGATCGACATGTCGCATCGTGATCCGCAGAAGGCAAAGCACTGGCAGGAGCGCGCCGCGCTGCTGACGCCAGTTGCCAAGTCCTTCTCCACCGACGCTGGCGTTGATGTCGCTTCGCTTGGCATCCAGGTTCATGGCGGCATGGGCTTCATCGAAGAGACCGGGGCCGCACGGCTGTTGCGCGATGCGCGTATCGCACCGATCTACGAAGGTACCAACGGCATTCAGGCCATCGACCTCGTGACCCGCAAGCTGACGATTGCCAACGGCGAGCATGTGCGTGGTTTCATCGGTGAGCTGCGCGACATTGCCGATTCGGTTGTCAGATCCAATCTCGATGGGTTCGGCGAGACCGCACCGCGATTGGCAGCCGCGATCGGCGATCTTGAAAAAGCGGGTGAATGGCTTTTGGCGAGACAGGCCGAGGGCGCCATTGCAGAGGCTCTGGCAGGCGCCACCCCCTACCAGCGGCTATTCGGCCTGGTGCTGACCGCATCCTATCTGGCCAAAGGCGGTCTCGCAGATGCGGCGGATGGCGAGGGTGCGAAGCGTATCGCTCTTTGCCGCTTTGCCGCCGAGAACCTGCTGGCTGAAACTGCGGCGCTTGCCGACCGCGTCTTGGCCGGTGCATCCAGCCTGGAAGCTGCCCGTATTGCTCTTGCCTGAGGAGAGGCCATGACCGACCACATTCTGATCGAGCGTTCCGAAACGGCGCCGCATGTCCAGATCATCCGGTTCAATCGCCCGGAAAAGAAGAATGCGATTACCCGCGCCATGTATCAGGCGATGACCGATGCGTTGAAGGCAGCAGACCAGACGCCGGATGTCCGCGTCAATGTCTTCCTCGGCACGGAAGGCTGCTTCTCCGCCGGCAACGACATGGCCGATTTCCTGGCCTTTGCGATGGGTGGCAGCATGGGTCGCGAAGTCGTGGACTTTCTGATCGCTCTGGCCAGCGCTAGAAAGCCGGTTGTCTCTGGTGTGGATGGTCTGGCGATCGGCATCGGCACGACGATCCATCTGCACTGCGATCTGACGGTCGCTTCCGACCGCAGCCTGTTCAAGACCCCCTTCGTCGACCTTGCTCTTGTTCCCGAAGCCGCTTCCAGCTTGATTGCGCCGCGCATCATGGGCCACCAGCGCGCCTTCGCCCTGCTTGCGCTTGGTGAAGGCTTCTCCGCCACCCAAGCCAAGGAGGCCGGCCTGATTTGGCAGGTAACGACGCCCGAAGCAGTTGAGTCCGAGACATTGGCGCTGGCGGCAAAGCTCGCCGCCAAGCCGCCGGAAGCATTGCGGATTGCCCGGGACCTCATGCGCGGCTCGCCGGAGGCGGTGCTTGACCGCATCCAGCAGGAAGCCGGGCATTTCGCCGCTCAGCTGAAGAGTGCCGAGGCCCGCGCGGCCTTTGAAGCCTTCATGAAGCGGTGAAGACTTACTTCTCCAGCAC
>NZ_JAELTU010001070.1 GCF_016429015.1 Rhizobium sp. ASV20 | reverse complement strand
TGGTGGAAGGGAATGTCGTGATTGACCACGACCTTCTGATATTCGAAATGGTTGGAGACGACACCGACGATGTCGATCGGCAGTGCGCCGATCTTCCAGCGATAGAGCAGGTCGTTGAGGCAATGGCCGAAGCGCGACACCATCAACATCACCTTCATGCGCTTCCTGGCATCGTGGATCTCTGAAACCATCGCAAACTTCTCGGCGATCG
>NZ_JAELTU010001069.1 GCF_016429015.1 Rhizobium sp. ASV20 | reverse complement strand
ATCAAGACGGATATGTCCCGGATGAAATCGTTCAGGTTCGCCGCAACACCCAGGCAGCCAAGCGATTGCTGGTCCGTTTGCTGAAGAGACAGGGCTTGGCGCCCAAGCGCATCATCACCGACAAGCTGCGATCCTATGGCGCCGCCCGGCGTCAGGTCATGCCCGCCGTCGAGCATCGCTCTCATAAAGGCCTGAACAACAGGGCCGAGAATTCG
>NZ_JAELTU010000182.1 GCF_016429015.1 Rhizobium sp. ASV20 | reverse complement strand
GGCTTCCACGATGAGGCAAAAGCCGAGCCTAGTCGCCGATACGCACGATCAGCTTGCCAAAGTTCTTTCCTTCCAGAAGGCCGATGAAAGCTTCCGGCGCATTTTCAAGTCCGTCCACGATGTCTTCGCGATATTTGAGGCGGCCTTCGGAGATCCATTTCGCCGCCTCTCGATAGAAGTCGGGGCGCTGATCAACGAATTCGCGCTGTATGAAGCCCCTGATCGTCGAGCTCTGGCGAAGAACCGCCCGCATGACCGTCGGAAGCTGATCATGCCCTTCATAAGCTGCAGCGCCGTCGTTGTAGTGAGCGATCAAGCCGCAAACGGGGACGCGTGCGAAGTCGTTCAGCAGCGGGAAGACTGCATTCCAGACATGGCCGCCAACGTTCTCGAAATAGATATCGATCCCATTCGGGCAGGCAGCCGCGAGTTGGCCGGCAAAATCGCTCGATCGGTGATCAATGGCAGCGTCGAAGCCGAACTCATTGCGAATGTAATTGCATTTGTCTGCGCCGCCGGCGATGCCGACGACGTGGGCACCGAAGATCTTGGCAATCTGGCCGACAGCCGAGCCAACGGCACCGCTTGCGGCGGCAACGACCAGCGTTTCGCCGGCTTTCGGCTTGCCAATATTACGAAGCCCGGCATAGGCGGTAAAACCTGGCATTCCGAGAATGCCCAGTGCTGTCGTGATAGGAGCGGCCTCCGGATCGAGCTTGCGCAATTCGGCGCCGTCCGCGATTG
Organism: Rhizobium sp. ASV20; assembly: GCF_016429015.1. Taxonomy (GTDB): domain Bacteria; phylum Pseudomonadota; class Alphaproteobacteria; order Rhizobiales; family Rhizobiaceae; genus Rhizobium. The sequence goes on along the minus strand of NZ_JAELTU010000182.1, from coordinate 13,940 downwards.
CGTAGCTTTGCCAGCCGGAATGGGAAAGGACGATATCGCCTGGCTTGAATGCTGCGTCGCGACTGCTGACGACACGCGCAACGGTCCCGCCTTCCATGACGCCGCCGATTTCGACTGCCTTGGCATAGGATTTTGCGTCGTCCATGCGGCCGCGCATATAGGGATCAAGCGAAAGATAGAGAATCTGGAGAAAAACTTCGCCGTCGGCGAGATCGCGAACTTCCTCTTGTTCGAGCCGGAAGTTTGCCGCGACCGGCTTGCCGGACGGGCGCGACGCAAGGACGATGCGCGAGGAGGTGGGTTTGCCGGTCATGCCTGTCTTTCCTGCTTCCTGATATCAGAATTTCAATGTTTGACGGGAGTTCGTCAGCCGAGGCTGCGAATTAATCCTTGAACCAGAGTGCAACACCATTGGCCGCTTCGGCGTCGACGAGCAAGCCGCCTTCGAAAGGCCGCGGTGAAAAGCCTCCTCGCGTCAACACATCCGATGCCGCCGTCAGCGAGCGGACCGTCAACCCGAGCGCGACCTTGCGCTCATTGCCTTCAAAGCGCTGCGGAATGGCAGATCCGAAACGGGCATTGGCACTATCCTCGGACAGGATATGAAGGACGGCCGTGCCGGCCGGGATCGAGGTACCATCATCGCTCGCTTCCGGGGCCGCTTCCGGAAAGCCGTCAAGAAGCCCGGTGATCGTTTGGGGCGCGCGGCTCACGATGAAGACATCACTGATGCCAAGCACGCCGTTCGGATGGTCCTGGTCGACCGCTCGCCACACCAGTTCAGGCGTATTGTGCTGGCAGAAGAAAAAGCGGCCATTGGAAATCACCTCCGCACCGATCTGGAAAGTGCGGAAGCTTGCGGGCTTCTGCATGCCGTCCACGTCGACGGGCCGGGAGAAATCCTTCCAGTCGGTCACGGGCTTGCCGGCACTCGCCAATTCACCTTGCAGTGCCGCGGCATCGGTGGTGCGCAGGGCAACGCCATTGAGGCCGGATGGGTAGGACCAGAGATCGGCGCGCGTCTTTTCGCCCTCTGATGGAAAACCGAGAAGTTCCAAATAGTTGTCGCCAAAGATGGCAAGGTGGTTGATGGAGCCGAGCGTATGATAGCCGCGTGGCGTCAGTTTAAAGCCGAGCTTGCGATAGATCTCGGCGACAAAATCGAGCTTGTCGTTTACGCCGATGACCGCGTGATCGAGAATGAGTGGTTGGGTCGTGGCAGGCATGAGGAAAATCTCCGAATAGGGGATATGTTGGATTGCGTTCGTCGTGCCGAAGCGCGCTCGAGATCGGCGTGGCGTATCCGGTGGTGGAATGTGGATTCTGTAGTCTACTAATTTTGTAATCTATATAATGCGCCGGTATGCGTGGCGATTCCGATTGATTCCAAAAGAACCCCATGACCGTGGAAAAGAATTCCAGCTGGCCCACGCATTGGCATCGTCGGCTTCAGGGATGTCGTCATTTTCCTGGCCGAAATGTCGGGTCGGCAGGACTTTTCAGAGATCGGTCCATATCGGCAATATTCTTCGTCTCATGCACCCAAGTAGTCTATAAATTTTATGGACTACTTGGGTGTCCCGCGGCTATAAGTTGATCGGATCTCCGCTCCGGATCGTGACAGGGGCGGCGGCAGGTTGAACCGACAGCAAAGGTGGACGACAATGACAACCCTGAATGAGTATCTCGGGCAGAAGCGGGCGGCGCTGCTACACCGGCGTGAACGTGTGAGATCGGGAGAGCTTGGCGCGGTCACATTGAAGGCGAGCGCAAGCGCCGAAGGGCGCAGCGGCGTACGACGGATCAGAATCCGGGATTTTCAGGTGATCTCCGACAGCCCGCCCGACTTCGCCGGCTATAATCTGGGGCCATCGTCACCGGAACTGCTGCTTGGCTCGCTCTCCAGCTGCCTTACCCATACGTACCTGATTCATGCTTCGGATCAGGGCATACCGCTGGAGTCGCTTCAGGCGGAAGTCTCGGCTTCGATCGACGCACGCGCCGGTGCCGAAGGTCACGAAAACGTGCCAGTCTATCCTCAGGACATCAGCTATCTGGTGACGCTGGTGTCTTCCGCAAGTGCCGAGGATATTGCCAAGCTGCAGGCGACTGTGGAGAAGCTATGCCCCATTCTAAACCTGCTGAAGCGCGGCAATGAGGTGCATGGGCGAGTTGATCATCGACAGCCCGGCGGTTCAACTGAAAGCCTTGAACGGTGATGACGCTCAAGGACGGAGGACGATCAGCCCTCCGTCCTTGCACGCTCATGATGAAGCCGCTTGTCTGCGATCATCGGTAGGCTCAATAGGAGGCCATTAGGTTCGTACCGAAATCCGGTTCGACGCCGAGGATCGGTGCCGCGCGGGTGATGATGTCGTGAACCATCGGCGCAGCCGTTTCGGCGGCGAGGTTCAAGTTGTGTACGCCCGTCAACGGTTGGTCGATGAAGGCCAGGACTACATATTTCGGATTTTCCATGGGGAAGGCCGCCAGGAAGGAATTGAAGCTCAGCTTGTGCGAATAGACGCCGTGGATCACCTTGTTTGCGGTGCCAGTCTTTCCGCCGACGTGATAGCCGGGGACGTCAGCGGCTCTGCCGGTGCCCTGTTCGCCGTTTAGCCGGAAGAGGTAGCGGATAGTATCGCTGGTGCTTTTCTTGACGACTATCGTTTCTGTTTTTTCCGCTTCCTCCTGCGTGCGCGGCAGGAAGGTAGGCTCGATCAGTTTACCGCCATCGATGAGGGCCGCCCCGGCGACGGCAGTTTGCATCGGCGTGGTGGCGACGCCATGGCCGAACGCTATGGTTATGGAGTTGAGCTTCTTCCAGACTTTCGGCTGGCTCGGTGTTTTCACCTCAGGCAGTTCTGTCTGCATCTTCGACAACAGGCCGAAGCGCGTCAGATAGTCCTTCTGGTTGGTCATGCCCACCTTGTCCATCATCTTGGCAGTGCCGATGTTGGACGAATAGCGGAAGATTTCCGGGATCGACAGGACGCGCCGCGGCACGTCGCGGTCGTCGTGGATGGTGAAGCCGCCGTAATGCAGAGGCGCGCTGGCATCGAACGTGTCCGACAACTTGACCGTACCCGTGTCGATCGCCAGCGCGATCGAGAAGGTCTTGAACACCGAACCCATCTCGTCGGTGCCGTTTGACATGCGGTTCAGCCAACCCTTGTCACCGTCCGCCTGCGGATCGTTCGGATCAAAGTCGGGAGCCGAGGCCATGGCCAGCACTTCGCCGGTGTGGATATCGAGAATGACAGCGCCAGCCGCCTGGCTCTGGTATCGGCCGATCGCATCCGACACCACGTCATGGACGACGTTCTGGACGCGCAGATCGACCGAAAGCTTGACCGGCTGCAGCGTGTCCTGGCTGGTCAGGCCGGTAGAATCGAGATCCGACAGGCCCTGCATGTCGAGATATTTTTCCATCCCGGCCACGCCATGATTGTCGATATCGACATAGCCGAGAATATGCGCGGCGGTGCGTCCGCCGGGATAGAAGCGCTTGACCTCTGGCCGGAAGCCGATGGCCGGAATGCCGAGAGCCAGGATCTCGCTTTGCTGCTTCGGCGTCAGCTGCCGGCGCAGCCAGGCGAAATGCGAGCGATGATCGGCAAGCTTCTTGAAGAGGGATTTGCGATCGATATCCGGAAAGACCGTTGCTATCTTCTCGACCGCTTCGTCGGCATCGACGACCCGGTTCGGCTCCGCGAACATCGAGACCGTACGGATGTCGGTCGCCATCAACTCGCCGTTTCTGTCGACGATATCGGGCCGGGCGGCGGTCACGCGTTCGGGCGGGATAGACGACGTGTCGTCCCTCGGCGCCATGCCGAACAAGGTCAGTCTGGCGAAGATCACAGCGTAGACCATGATCAGACCGCCACTGAGGATTACGATGCGGGTTTTTGCAAGCTTGCTTTTTCCTGTGGCTTGCATCGGAGGACGCCCGCGCGATCCTGGACCGAAGGTGAGCCTGACGAGGCGACCGCTATTTGCGCTTAAAGCATGAATGATCGACATTATCGACTTATTCGCATGAGCTGGAAAAGCGGGCGTGCCTTTCGATCAAAGATTCATACGGCTAAGATGGTTAACAGGACCCTAATATTAAGGGAGCCTTCCAATTCATTCCGCAAACTCCGGCAAGCACCCGCCTGATTGAGTCAAACGATGATCAAGCTTTCGACATCAGTTCACATATGCGCTCTGCCAGTCACTTGCCGCGCCGATGACTGATCCTTGTTCGTCAAAGAGATGGACGAAGGTTTCGCGGATAGCGGCGGGGACCCAGTCGCCGGCTCGCGCGCGGCTGATGCCTCTCTGCGCGATCGTGAATGGTTGTCCATTCGCCGTCTCGGCGTGAATGATCGTTTCGGACCCCAGAACCTCGGTACTGTTGACGGCGACCTTGAAGGCGCTCTCGCCGACTTCCGCATGCTCGGGACGGATGCCGAGTGTCACGGGCGCTCCATCAGCCAGTTCGATTATCCGTTCTCGCGCTAGCGAAACGTGCATGCCGCCGTCGAGGTCTACACCGACCTGATCGCCGCGGCGTGCCACCTTTCCCGCCAACAGGTTCATCGGTGGCGCGCCGAGAAAGCGTGCGACGAAGAGATTCTTCGGGCGTGCATAGAGTTCCATCGGCGGCCCGACCTGCTCGATCCGCCCCTCGTTCAGGACGACGATCTGGTCGGCCATGGTCATCGCCTCCACCTGATCGTGCGTGACATAGATCATGGTCGAGCCGAGCCGCCGGTGCAGGGCGGTGAGCTCACCGCGCATCTTGACCCGCAATTCGGCGTCGAGATTGCTGAGGGGTTCGTCGAAGAGAAAGGCCTTCGGCTCCTTGACAATGGCGCGACCGATAGCGACGCGCTGGCTCTGGCCGCCGGAAAGCTGGCTCGGGCGTCTCGAAAGCAGGTGTTTGATCTGCAGAATTTCCGCCGCCTTTGCGATGCGTGCGCCGATTTCAGCTTTCGGCAGTCTCTGGTTCTCCAGGCCGAAGCGCAGGTTCTGCTCCACGCTCATATGCGGATAAAGCGCGTATGACTGGAACACCATTGCCATGCCGCGGGCTGACGGAAGCAGATGATCGCATCGCGCACCATCGATGCGAACTTCCCCGGAAGTGACCTCCTCCAGGCCAGCCATCATGCGCAACAGCGTCGACTTTCCGCAACCGGAAGGGCCGACGAACACTGTGAAGGAGCCGTCGGCGATGGCCAGATCGATCCCATGGATGACCTCCAGGCTTTGAAATGCCTTGCGGACCGATTTCAGTTCGATGCCTGCCATTATCCCATCGCTCCGATTTCGATCGACTGGCCCGCCGCAAGGCGGCGGCGGTCGCCGAGTTGCCGGGCGCGGTCATCGACCGCGATTTCTTCGATGTCGAGGCTGCCGCCGAGCACGGTCAGAGTGACCGCGCCGTTGCTGCGCGTCAACGTCCCGAAACCTGCTCCGGCGGACCAGAACAGGCGATAATCGCCATCGATCTTCGGCCTGAAGCTCAGCCGGCCTGCCACCATGTCGGCCTGGAGGCCGGAAAACGCGTTGACCAGCTGCCAGGCCGACATCGAACGGGCGTAGTAAGAGCCGCATTCAATGTCGTTCCAGGGATTGCGCCGTCGACCATCATGGCGATCGCGCGCACCGCGCACAATGTCCATTCCCGCCTCGATCAGCCCATGCATGATCATGTGAGAGGCCGACATATATTCGATGCCTGTCCAGACTTCTTCGGCATAGGGAGCCGCCACCATGGGCTGGCGGATGCCTTCGGGATAGGTCGCGATGAGCAGACCCGCTTCGTCCTCGAAGGCATAGTTGCGGCAGGGGTTGAAATGATCCTGCAGCGTTGGGCGGAAATTATTGGCGTGGACCGATGCGAGCGCGATCTGGACCTTGCCGGCATCCAAAAAGCCGCCGATCCCGGCCACTTCCGCGTGCCATTGCCCCAGGATCTGATCCGAGATGCAGCCTTCGCCCATCTGATATTTGAGCTCGGAAAATTCCTCCGACCAATAGGTTTCCATGAAGCCGTCGGCGAGTACCCCGGCAGCACGGCCAACATCGAAGGGCGTCAGTACGTCCTTGTCGGAGAGATCGATCTTCTGGATGAACCAGCGGCCGTTGAAAAGTGCGTCGTCGATATAGGCTGCACCCGCTTTACCCATGTGCGCCGTCTTTTCCGACAATGCGGCGTCGCCGAGAACAGCGGCCATCTCTGACGTAGCGAGAAGGGCGGCGACATACATGGTGCCGAGCCAGGAATTCGGCCCGAACAGTTCCATGTCCAGCGTCTGGTGCTGTCGGCCCGACAGGATGCCTGTCGCATCCGGATCCCATCGGTCCGGATTGGCCGGCGACCAGGCATATTCGATGGCGCGTTTGACGTTTGGCCAGTAGCGACGCAGCCAGTCCGTGTCACCAGAAAGCTTCCAGTCGCGATAGGTCTTGATGATCGCGCCGAAATGACCGTCGGCGCAGGGGCCGATAATGTCGAAACCGGAGCCAAGCGGTAGTTTCTGGCGGAAGGTGAGCCCGCCCGTCGCCAATTGGTTGTAGGCAAATTCAGTTTCCCTGAGCGTGCGCTCGATCGCGGGGAAGAGATGGGCGAGTGCCTGCTGGTAGTTCCAGACATGCGTGCAGGAGCCCTCGCAGGAACCGTCATTTGTGTGCTGCCCCTCCCAGGCCCAAAGCTCGCCGTTTTCGAGACGAATGCAGGTCGCAGTGCGCAGGAGCGCCAGCGTCGCGCTGGCGGCGTCCTTCACCTCGGCCGGCAGCGTCGTGTCGAAAAGGCCGTCTCGGAAGGAGGTGGTTGCCGCGGCCAATGCGTCCCAACGCTTGAGCGCATCGATGGCGCTGGCGGTCGAATCCGGCCATTGCGTCGCGTAGTAGTTTTTCCAGCTCGGCGTTGGCCGGTCCGGGATGATACCGTCCGGCTTGTCGCGATAGGCCCAATAGACATCACCCTCCGGAAAGCTCCAGGAAATGACAAATCGTACCGTCTTGCGGCCGCCCGAGGGTACGGTCACGCGAGCGCCGAGCGTGCCGTGTTCGGGCTGCTGGCTCATATGTTTGGATGCTCGCGGCTCTTCGTAATGCCGTTTCGGCAGGCGGCCGGGACGGGCGAACTCTTTCCAGTAGACCGCGAGATCATCGAACCACTGGCCGCGATAATGGTGATCTGTGTGATCGACATCGGCGGCGTCCGTCGCGATCGTCAGGTCGCCGCGCTGCGTTGGCGGGAGGTTCTTGTCGGAAGATGTCAGATGCAGGCTGCTGATACCGTCCTGCTGACGGAAACTGTGCGTGCCGCTATTGGCGCCGTAATTGCCAAGCGTGCCGGCAAGTGTGTAGGTGAGCGTGTCGGCGGTGTCGTTGACGATCTCGAATTCGAACATCGCGACCGGCATCGAGGAATCACGGTCATTATGCGGGATGAACGGGCTGAAAGCCGTCATCCGCACGCCGCCCGGGAAACGTTCGTCGCTGAAGACGAGATCGGCCATCGGAAAGCGGCCGTAGAAATCGACCTTGCCGAAATGCGGTACACCAACCAGGGTCTGCCGATTGGCCCCGTGGCCGAAGCCGTCGAACATCTTGCGGATGCCCGGCGCACCGGATGGGTTGAGATCATAGGGGCCGTTCAGCACCCGTGCATCGACGAGCGCGCCATCCTTCTCGGCCTTGATCGCAAAATGCGAATAGCCGTTATAACCCTGCAGAGCTGGCCGGTTGCGGATCGACCAGTCGATCAGCCGGCCGCTGCCGGAAATGGAAAATCCACCGGAGCCGATGCCGCCGAGCGGAAAGGCGATGTAGCGTGTGCGCTCGCCCTGATAGGCAAAACGCGGTTCGATGGAAGCAAGGTCGTCCCACATCATAAGCAAATCCCTCGATGTTAGTTCTTGATGCCGCTCATCGTGATGCCTTCGATCACGAATTTCTGGGCGATGAGGAAGAGAAGCACGACGGGCAGGACCGACATGCTCATGGCCGCCATGACGACCGAAAGATTGCCCGAGCCCATGTAGCCGCGAAGGACATCCATCGCGACCGGCAGGGTCAGGGATTCATTGGAGCTCAGCAGTACCTTCGCCTGGAAATAATAGTTCCAGGTCTGGGTGAAGGTGATGATGCCAAGGGCCGAGAGCGCCGGCCGCAACTGTGGCAGCGAGATGCGCCAGAAGATCTTGAGATAGCCGGCGCCATCCATCAGCGCCGCCTCCTCCAGCGCCTTCGGCTGGCTGAGCATGAACTGGCGAACGAGAAAGACGCCGAAGCTGGAGGTCAGATACATGAGCGCCAGGCCGATCGGACGATCGAGCAGGCCGAGCTGCGCATAGCCGATGTAGATCGGCAGGATGGTGACCTGTGCCGGAAACATCAGGCCGCAGAGCAGGATGAAGAACAGCGTGTCGCGCCCGCGAAATCGCAGCCGGGCAAAGGCGAAGGCGGCGAGCGTGCAGGTGACGAGCTGGCCGACGGTGACGATGACGGCGATCATGACCGAGTTGAAATAGATCTCCAGGAACGGCACGCGGGATGCAAGGACTGCCCGGTAATTGGTGAGGTCGAAGCTCGGCGGCAGGAAGCTTGGCGGCAGTTTGTAGGCTTCGCCGACCGGGCGAAACGACATGGAGAAAAGCCAAAGGAAGGGCAGTAGCATGCCGAGCGCAAGGGCCAGCATGACGGCGATGATCGCCCAATCGATCCAGCGCTTTGCAGCGCGCGTTTCCATCGCCCCCATCATTGCTGCACCCATCGGCGCGAGATGATCTGCTGGATGGCGGTGATGATGAGGATGATGATGGTCATGACCACAGAGATCGAGGCGGCATAGCCGATCTGGAAACTGCCGAAGCCCTCCTCGACGATCAGGATGGACAGCGAGCGGGTGGAGTCTCCCGGGCCGCCCTGGGTCAGGATCACGATGGATTCGAAAACCTGCAGCGCGCCGATCGAGGCATAGACGATGCAGAAGAACACGACGGGCGATATGTAGGGCAGGGTGATGCGGAAGAACTGCCGCCATGCCGGCGTGCCGTCCATGACCGCCGCTTCGATGATGTTCTTCGGCACGCCCTGAAGAGCGGCGATGAAGATGATCATGAAGAAGCCGGTGTTCTTCCAGACATCCATGATGATGATCGAGGTCATCGCATGGTTGGCATCCGTCAGCCAGCGCACGCCCGGCAGACCGATCAGACGCAAATAGTAGTTTATTACCCCGAGATCATCGCCATAGAAATAGCTCCAGACGATCGACACGAAAGCGGCGGCGATGATGACGGGCAGAAAGAAGGCAAGCCGGAAAAAATAGCGCAGCCAGCCCGGCATTGCCCGGTTGAGCGCAAGCGCCAGAACAAGGCCGACCGAAACATTGAAGGTCACGGCGAAGAAGGCAAAGCGCAGCGTGTTCCAGAGGATTTGAAGCGATCGCTGATCAGTGAAGAACCGCGTGAAATTGTCGAGGCCGACCCATTGCGAGCCGAGCATCGGATCGTAGTAGGCAAAAGCGAGGATGACGGTCACGATGACAGGCGCGATGACGAAGGTCAGATAGAGTACGGTCGTCGGCAAGACGAAGAGATAGGCGGCGCGCGCCTGGGCGCGGCTTAGGTCGGAAGGGCGGCGCCTTTCTGCGATCACACTCATAAGGACGTTGCTCGAAAGAGTTGAAGAAACTGTTTGGCACGCATCGGAAATCCAGCGGGCGCCGATCCCCGGCGCCGCGCATTCGTTGGTTCGAAACAGCGATGCTCGACGGCTGAGAGCCTCAGCCGCCCATCCTTTTCTTCAAGCGCTCGAAGGAAGCGTTGAGTTCGGCATCGGCTTGCTTGACGCCATCGGCAATCGAGGTTTCGCCCGCCATCATCGCTGTGTAGTAGCGGATGAAGATCTTCTCGACTTCCTGGAAGTTGGCCGGCGACGGCACCGCCTTGGTGTCAGGCAACGTCTGGTAATAAAGAGCCGCGCTTGGCGGGAAGCTCAGGAAGGCTTGCGTTTCCGCGGCCGACTTGCGTCCCGGCACGCCGCCGCCCTTCTCGCCCTCTTCCTTCTGCGTTTCTTCGCTCGTAAGTTCGAGAACCAGAGCCTTGGCAAGATCGGCCTGTTTCGTGGTCTTTGCGATTGCGTAACCGCCGAAGCCGATGACAGTTGTGTCGCTAACCTTGCTCGGTGGAATGGCCACGTCCATGTTCAGTTTGTTCGTTTTGGCGCTCTGGACGATCCAGTGGCCACGGCTGATCATCGCGACCTGACCGGCCATGAACTGGTTGTCCATCGTATCCTTGCCGGGGATCGGCGAGACGCCGTCGACATGGATCAGATCGTAGAGGAACTGGAGGCTTTCCGAGACTTTCGGATCGAGCATGTTGGAGGCCGTCCAGTCGTCGTTGACGACGCCGGTTCCGTTCGAGAAGAACCAGGGCTGGATGAAGAAATTCTGGTTAGGCACCTCATAGCCGAACTGCTTGACGTTGCCTGACGCGTCCTTGACCGTGAGTTTTTTCGCAACGTCGCGAAATTCGTCCCAGGTCCACTTGCCGTCCTTCGGGTAGGCAATGCCGGCCTTGTCGAACAGATCACGATTGTAATTGATCATGATGTTGTTCCAGCCGATTGGAATGTAGTTGATATTGCCCTTGTAGGTGGATTGCTTGAAGAGGCTCGGGGCAAAGTCGGAAAAGTCCGGATTGGCAGCGACGAAGTCGTTGAGCGGCAGGAAGAGGCCGCGCGACGAGAAACTCTGGAAGGTCTCGATGGCCGTGCCGTAAATATCCGCCTGCTGGCCGGAATTGAACTGGCCAAAGACCTTGGTCACGTAATCGCCCCAGCCCGTGGAAATCGGATCGACCGACAGCTCGACCTTGACGTTCGGATATTTCTTGTTGAAGCGCGCGATGGCATTGGTCATCGCCGCGAGTTCCGCATCGCCGCCGAAACCCTGTACCTTGAGCGTTGCGGTGACATCCGATTGCGCAAAGGCACGTCCGACGCCTGCGCCGAGCGCCAGAGCCGCAGACGAAATCAGCAGCGAGCGCCGCGAAAGTTCATGCATGTGATCCTCCCTTGCGCCTTCTCCAGCGCGTTCCCTCTTGTCTGATCGTGGCAGTCGAAACGTTTCGTTTCTAAATTCAAAAATACCGCGAACCTTGATCCTCCCAGGTTCTGCAGCACCGTATTTGCCAAGTCGAAACGTTTCGTATAACAGCATCTCAGAGCCTCCTTGGCAAGAGGGTCTGAGAAAATGCGAGCGGAGGAAGCATGGCCACCATTAAGGATGTGGCGAAACGGGCAGGGGTGGCGATCTCGACCGCATCGGCTGCGATCAATCGATCGGCACCCGTCAGCGACGAGGTAATCGCCAAGGTCGAGGCCGCCGTTCGTGACATCGGCTATGTGCCGCATGGCGGGGCCCGCAGCCTGCGGATGGGGCATTCAAGGCTCATCGGGCTGATCTTGCCGGATATCACCAACCCGCATTTTGCCAGGGTCGCCAAGGTGGTCGAATCCGCCTGTCTGAATGCCGGCTACATGGTTGCGGTTTATTCGACCGGTGAGGATCATGCCCGCGAGCAGCAAATATTGACGATGATGCGGATGCAGCGGGTCGATGGGTTGATCATCATCCCGACGCGATCCGACGCGAAACATGGCGCCCGGATTGTCGACCAGATCCATGTGCCGACGATCCTGCTCGACAGTTTCGTCGAGGGGCTGCCTTATGATGTGGTCAAGCTCGATAATATTGCCGCCGGTCGTATCGCCACCGAACATCTGCTAGAACTCGGTCACCGGCGGATTGCCGTGACGATCGGCCGTGACAATATCGTCACCGGCGAACATCGCCTGGAAGGCTATCGACAGGCATTGGCAGCCCACGGCTTGCCGATCGAGCAGGATCTATTGCTGCCCGGCCGCTTCGACCAGTCGGTCGCCCATGACGGCGTGTTCGCGCGAATGACGCAGCCCGACCCGCCGACAGCCATCTTCGCGTTGTCGAACATGATGATGCTCGGTACATTGAATGCGTTGCACGACCTCTGTCTTTCTGTTCCCGAAGACGTGTCCGTCATCAGCATCGACGATTTCGACTTTGCCAACATCATGAACCCGCCACCAACGGTGGTCGCAGCACCTGTCCTCGAGATGGCGCAAACCGCCATTTCAGCACTTCTGGACGAGCTTGCTAGCAAACGCCTGCCGAGCGGATCGCAGACCGTCTTCGAGCCGAGATTGATCGTCCGCAAGTCCTGCGCGCCGTGCCTTGCCGCGGCAGTGGCCGATTGATCAGCAGCTGGGAGAGGCCTGGCTCAGCAAAATCTCCCGTGTCTCGATCCTCGTGTCTTCTATTTCAATGATGCGATAGCCGAAGGTTTCGCCATCTGCTTTGAGCTCGTCGGACTGCTTTGAGATTTGGTACGAGACTGCAGGCGAGACGAATTGGCGGATATTCCCGTCGCGCACCTCGTCCACCATGTGATAGTGGCCCGAGAATATCGTGATGTCGCAATCAATGCCGCCGAGCAGAGACCTGGCCTCATCTCGATCCCGCAAGGCAGCGCCGCTTCGATCCACAGGCGTAGGCACCGCCAGGATCGGATGATGCACGAAGAGGACGGCGTTTCGCACGCCATCGAGTTCGCGCGCAAGCCAGGCGAGCTGGCTATCTCCCAACATATTGTCCGATGTGTCGAGGAAGATGCGTTTCAGAAGTTTGCCGGCGTGGGAATAGCTGAGCTTTCCGTTCACCGCGTTTTCGCCGGCTGTCCAATATTGCGTAACGTCAGCATAGGCATCGTGATTGCCGAGAATGACGGATGTGTTGAAAGCATATGCCTTCAGAATCTCGAAAAATCCGGGGACGGATGGTGGCGTGCCGATGTCACCTCCAAAGACGATGTCGGAAATCCCCGCGCGTCTGATGTCGTCGAGGACCAGCCGCAGGCGGTCTTCGTGCCGCTTGGGCTCACTATCATAACGCATCTTGCCGCCGGCGACGTCCGTGTTCATGACCAGCTTCTGGCCGAGGTGGCTGTCGGTCAGAAAGGCGATCGTGGTCTTCGTCATTCTCAAGGCTCCGTTCCGTGCAAGTGCTGGCTTATCGTAGCTCGCCAGTTGGATGAAATGCTTCGACGCGTGTCGAAACATGCGAACGTTGGTCATGCTATCCTGGCGTCTGAAACAGGGAGTCATGACCATGGGTTCTCAGCCGAATATCGCTTCAGCGGCCGCCTTGATCGCCGATCCAGCGCGCGCCGTCATGCTCGTCGTCTTGCTGGATGGCCGGGCACGCCCGGCCGGCGAACTCGCCTATGCCGCCGGCGTGACCGCGCAGACAGCCAGCTCGCACCTGGGCAAAATGCTGGCTGGAGGCTTGCTGGCGGTCGAGACCGAGGGGCGGCATCGTTACTATCGCCTTGCCGGTCCTCATGTTGCGTTGGCCCTTGAAAATCTGGCGTCGATAGGGCCGCTCGAGATCAAGCGGAAGAAGGCGATGACGCGCGAAGCCGAGAAACTGCAATTTGCTCGCTGTTGCTATGATCATTTGGCCGGTCGCCTCGGAGTCGCGGTTACCAGGGGGCTGCTCGACAAGGGGCTGATCGTTGCCGCCGAGAATAAACGATTTGAGTTGACGTCGATCGGCGCCGAATGGTTTTCAGCCATGGGCCTCGATCCGGCGAGGATCAAGCCGGCCCGTACAGGGCTCGCGCGGCAATGTCTCGATTGGACGGAGCGGCAACATCATCTCGCCGGCCCGCTTGGCGTCCACTTCACCAATCTGCTTTGCACCGAAGGCTGGATACGCAGGGAAAAATCGTCACGCATTGTCGAGGTGACGCCAAAGGGGTGGCAGAAGTTCAAGGATCATTTCGGCATTCAAGAACAAGCAATAACGGGACCGAAGCACGGTAGTGCATGAG
>NZ_JAELTU010001068.1 GCF_016429015.1 Rhizobium sp. ASV20 | reverse complement strand
GCTCCGATCCTATGACGCCGCAAAACGAGAGATCATGCCCAGCGTCGAGCACCGTTCCCACAAGGGCCTCAACAATCGGGCGGAGAACTCCTATCAACCAATCCGACGACGTGAGCGGATCATGAAACGCTTCAAGTCACGGCGACAGGTGCAATGCTTCGTCTCCATTCACGATCCGATTGCGAACCTCTTCCACATACCCCGCCACGACATCTCCGC
>NZ_JAELTU010001067.1 GCF_016429015.1 Rhizobium sp. ASV20 | reverse complement strand
AGTGTTTCCGGCCGCCGACGATCACGACCACCTCGTCCAGATACCAGATATCATTCGGACTTGGCGGTTTCCGACGCAGATGCGCGGCATAGTCCGGCCCGAACTTCTTTGCCCAGCATCGGATCGTCTCATAGGAAACGATGATACCGCGCGCCAACAGCATTTCCTCCACCAAACGCAGGCTCAACGGAAACCGGAAATACAGCCAGACCGCATGAGCGATCA
>NZ_JAELTU010001066.1 GCF_016429015.1 Rhizobium sp. ASV20 | reverse complement strand
CCGAACTTCTTTGCCCAGCATCGGATCGTCTCATAGGAAACGATGATACCGCGCGCCAACAGCATTTCCTCCACCAAACGCAGGCTCAACGGAAACCGGAAATACAGCCAGACCGCATGAGCGATCACAGCGGGAGGAAAGCGATGGCGCTTGTAACTGACCGGGCTCTTGCTCATCACAGCGAAATAGCCGCAAACCCTTCAGCCCAAGTTAACCTGACATCACC
>NZ_JAELTU010001065.1 GCF_016429015.1 Rhizobium sp. ASV20 | reverse complement strand
CATGCGCGTCTCGTTCATCTCCGAAGAGGGCGTCAGCGAGGCAGCGCTGGTCGAAGGCTTCAAGCCGATCGCCGAGAAGTTTGCGATGGTTTCAGAGATCCACGATGCCAGGAAGCGCATGAAGGTGATGTTGATGGTGTCGCGCTTCGGCCATTGCCTCAACGACCTGCTCTATCGCTGGAAGATCGGCGCACTGCCGATCGACATCGTCGGTGTCGTCTCCAACCATTTCGAATAT
>NZ_JAELTU010001064.1 GCF_016429015.1 Rhizobium sp. ASV20 | reverse complement strand
CTTATCGCTTGCCAGGCCCGCCGCCGCAAATCCGGGACCAGCCGTTCCTGGCGAATGGACGAGACCTATATACAGGTCAAAGGCAAGTGGACCTATTTCTATCGTGCCGTCGATAAATTCGGCAAAACCCTTGATTTCATGCTGTCCGAGCATCGCGATGAGGCTGCGGCCGGCGCCTTCTTCACCCGCACGATCAAGAACAATGGTTGGCCCGAAAAGGTCGTCATCGACAAGAGCGGCG
>NZ_JAELTU010000181.1 GCF_016429015.1 Rhizobium sp. ASV20 | reverse complement strand
TCGCTCGTTGACGATGAACGTGCTGGAGGACAGCCGTGCCCGCGAAATGCTGCGGGCAACCGTGGCACTGGCTCGCTCGCTCGATATTCCGGTGACAGCGGAAGGTATCGAGCTCGAAGAGCAGGGAAGAGCATTGCAGAATTTCGGTTGCGACGAGCTGCAGGGCTATTTCTACGGAAAGCCGATGCCGGAGGCGGAGATTACCAAGCGGTTCTCGATCCAGAAAGCGGCGGCGCTCGACGAAGAGCGCGGCGCCGCGGCTTAAGATCTCACCCGATATGCTGCTGGCCGCGCTTGCGGGCAAGCGCTATCTGGCGCTGCCGCTCACGGTAGCGTTCGCGATCTTCCTCGCTGCGGTCATGATAGCAATGGCTGCAGGACACGCCGGCCTCATAGAAGGGCGATGTCACTTCTTCTGCCGTGATCGGGTTGCGGCAGGCGTGGCAGAGCTTGTGGTTGCCTTCCTTCAGGCCATGCTCGACCGAGACGCGCTCGTCGAAGACGAAGCAGGCACCTTCCCAAAGGCTTTCTTCCGCCGGAACTTCCTCGAGATATTTCAGGATGCCGCCCTTGAGGTGATACACCTCGTCGAAGCCCTGCTGCTTCATGAAGGCCGTCGCCTTCTCGCAGCGGATGCCGCCGGTGCAATACATGGCAATCTTCGGCTTGTTGTGCAGGCCGGTGTTGTCGCGCACCCATTCCGGAAACTCGCGGAAGGTTTTGGTCTTCGGGTCGACAGCACCCTTGAAGACGCCGATGGCGGTTTCATAGTCGTTGCGCGTGTCGATGACGATGGTATCGGGATCGGAGATCAGCGCATTCCAGTCCTTCGGCGCAACATAGGTGCCGACGACCCGGGTGGGATCGATATCCTCGACGCCCATGGTGACGATCTCTTTCTTGAGCTTCACTTTCATGCGCACGAAAGGCATTTTCGATGCCCGGCTTTCCTTGTGCTCCAGGCCGGCAAATTCCGGCTGCGCCCGCAGGAAGGACAGCACGATCCCGATGGCCGCATCCGTCCCGGCAATGGTGCCGTTGATACCCTCATGCGCAAGCAGCAGCGTACCCTTGACGCCATTTGCCTCACAGAGCGCGAACAGAGGCTCCTGCAAGCTTTCAAAGCGCGGGAAGGAAACGAAGTGGTAGAGCGCCGCAACGAGGAATGCGCCGGTCGCGTCGCGCCGTGGATCTGAAAGAATGTCGGTCATGGCGGGGAAATACAATTTTGTGAGCTTTCAGGCAATGGGATTTGCGTAAAGGCCCGGCATTCCCAGCCGAATACGAGAGTTCAAATGGTGCTGAAAACCGGCAAATGGGACTAGAAAGCCGGTTTGGCCGCCTCGATCAACAGATCGGCTGCTTCAATCCGCCGCTTCCAGCCACAGATGTCTGATCGTTCTGGCCTCGCGCTCCGGCTTGTCGGCAAAGACCCGATGGGCTCGGCTTAGCGCCTCGTCGCGGTCAGCCTGCTGACGGGAGATGATCGCTTCCAGCAGGCGAGCGCGGTCGTCATTGCCGTCGAAGAGCTGTGGTTCGCGGTCAGCGACATCGGACAGGATCGACAGATCGAGATAGCGTCCGAGCACATCGACAAGTGCCTTTGCTTCAAGCTGTTTGGCGTGCATGGCCGCCGGCCAGACGTCGCGCAACAACATGTGGTTCATCCAGCAATCCTGGCTGCGTTTGCGCAGATCATGGAAGCTTTCCAAATGGGCATCACCGCCGCGGCATTGGTGAAAGGCTTCCATCGCCTTGCGGCCGTTCCTGCGCCAGCTTTTCTCAAGCAGGCGGGCCGTGTCGCGCTTGCCGCATCCAAGGGAAATATCTCCCACGGCTCTGATGGCTTCATTGCAGGTGGAGATTGCCGCCTGTGCCTTGTCTTCAAGGTCGCTCTCCGCCTCGGACAAGCGGTCTCTGCGGGCGGTCAGGACATTGGTAACGCGAAATAGCACCTGCCGTTCGTCGTCGAGGGTAGCGGTTTCCTGAAGATAGTGACCGGCTTCGATCAGTGCCGTTGCGTCCCGCACGCTCGAAAGCGAGCGCGCCATGTCTCGAAGCCGGGCATTCTCCTGCTGATGGAATTCCCGGGCTACGGGGGAGATCAATCGATAGAGCGCCCGTACGCGTTTGATGCTCTTTCGAGCGGCATGCACTGCTTCGTGCAAACCCTGCGGGCGATCCTGAAGGACGGCCATGGCTTTGCCGAGCTGACGCGCGGCGACCCTGTGCACCTCGCTATCGAGCGCCCGGTCAGGCCGTATGCGATAGCTCATCGTACTCCCGTTCGAACTGGGTCGCGAGCGCTTGATTGGAATAGCGGTAGTCGCCGGTCACTTCCCGGCCGATCCAGTCCGGCAGTTCCGGATTGTCGTTTTCGTCTTCCATTTCGACCTCGGCGATCACGAGGCCACGGTGGGCACCGCGGAAGACGTCGACTTCCCAGACAAAGCCCTTGAAGGGCACCTTGTGGCGGGTCTTTTCGATGACGAGCCCGAGAGCCGTCCCCAAGAGCTCTTCCGCCTCTGGAATGGGGATCTCATATTCGAATTCGTCACGCGTCATCTTCTTGCCGATCTTGATCGTCAAGGTCGCGACGCTCTCGTTCGTCAGCCTGATCCGCACTGAACGATCTTCCATGGAAGCGATGTATCCCTGTCGCAGAACAAGTCTCTCCGACACGAAATTCCGCCAATGATCGCCGCGCACCAGAAACTTTCGCTCGATCTCTTTTGCCATGCGTTTGACATGCTCCACCGGCACAGATCACTCTAGCCTATAGCAAGTCCGAGCGGATTCCTACCCATCGTCGCGAGAGTGCGCTTTTGTCTCGACAAGCACCCTTGGGAAGGCTATTCGAAAGCCGGATTTCAATCGTTTTAAAGGAGCGTACCGACCATGGGCGAGAAAACTGCGAAGCTTCTTTCCATTCTGAAACTGCAGCCGGTCGTTCCCGTGCTGATCGTCGAGGATGCGAAGTCGGCCGTTCCTCTGGCGCGTGCGCTCGTCGCCGGCGGCTTGAAGGCGATCGAGATCACGCTGCGCACCGCCGGCGCGCTCGATGCCATCCGCGCCGTGGCCGAGGAAGTGGAAGGGGCCGAAGTCGGCGCCGGAACGATCCTGAATGTCGCCCAGTGGGATGCGGCTGTCGAAGCCGGTTCCAAGTTCATCGTCAGCCCCGGCACGACGCAGGAGCTTCTTGACGCCGCCCGCTCGTCGCATGTGCCGCTGCTGCCGGGTGCTGCCACGGCAAGCGAAGTCATGGCACTGCGGGAAGAGGGCTATACGGTCCTGAAATTCTTCCCGGCCGAGCAGGCGGGCGGCGCCGCTTACCTCAAGGCTCTGTCTTCCCCGCTTGCCGGCACGATTTTCTGCCCGACCGGCGGCATTTCGCTGAAGAACGCCCATGATTATCTGTCGCTGCCGAACGTCGTCTGCATCGGCGGATCCTGGGTCGCGCCGAAAGAACTGGTTGCGGCCGGCGATTGGGCCGGGATCACCAAGCTTGCCGCCGAGGCTGCCGCGCTCAAGGGCTGAGGCCTCGCTTCCATTCGATTTTGAAGGCGCGCGTGGCTCCATGCGCGCCTTTTTCTATTCGGCGGATTGGTATTTGCGGTTGCGCTTCCTATCTCCCTGTCACCATCAACAGGACGGAAGGAGCACCACATGATCGATGCCCGCAAGCTGCTGGACCAGTTTTTGGGATCGCAAGTTCCCGGAATGCAGGGAAGCGTCAAGGACAAGGCAACCGCGGCCATCAATCTCGCAAGGGATAATCCCATGGCGACGAGCGCGATCGCCGGCGTGCTGCTCGGAACGAAGACCGGACGCCAGGTTGCCGGCAATGCGCTGGCGCTCGGTGGCCTTGCTGCTATCGCCGGGCTCGGCTATCAGGCCTACAAGAATTATCGGGATGGCAATCAGCCGCAGCAAGCGCCTCAATCCTCTCCGCAGGCCGAGCCGCAGTTCCTGCCGCCGCCATCCGATTCCGGCTTCAGCACGGCACCGGCCATTGCCAACAATGATTTCACGCTCTCGTTGGTCCGGGCAATGATCGCGGCCGCACGCGCTGATGGCCATATCGATGATACCGAACGCCAACGCATTCTCGGCAAGGTGCAGGAATCGGGCGTCGGCTCGGAGGCAGAAGCCTTCTTCCAGCGTGAACTCGCCAATCCCGTCGATCTTGATGCCATTGTGGCCTCGGCAAAGACGGAGGAGCAGCGTGTGCAGGTCTATACGGCTTCGCGGCTGACGATCGAGCCGGACTCACGGGCCGAGCGCGGCTATCTCGATCTGCTGGCCGGTCGCCTCGGCCTGCCTGACGCGCTGGTCGATCACATCGAGGCGACGGTTGCAGGCGCCAAAGTTTAGGGCCAATCGGTTGCGGCCGGTTGCCTTTCATCGGCGGCTGGCCTAAGCCTTCGCCCGAACATTTCATGGCATGCTAGGAATCGGCGATTTGACGGACAAGAAAAGCGATACGCGCTCGGCAGCGATAGCGGCAGGGGTTATTTTGCTGGTCGCAACGGCCGTGCTCTATCTTATGCCGAATGTCATCGTCCGGCTTGGAACCATTTCGCCCTGGCTTGGCACCGGCTTCGGCGTGCTGGTCATCCTGGCCTTCTTCTTCGTGTTCTGGCTGAGGGCACGTTATCAGCGCCGCAGGGATCGGTAAGCCGTCCTTAATTCTGCAGTGAAGCGCCGAGCAGAATGATGCCGGTGAAGACGACCAGCAGCGCGCCGAGTATCTCGATACTGTTGCCGACCCATGTCGAAAGCCTCGAGCCCTTGCCGGTGAAGCGCATGGCGGTGCCCTTGGCGAAAACCGCGATGATGGCGAGTAGCGAAACGGTGAGCGCCGTACCAATCGACATGGCGAGCACCGAGAGCAATCCACCGAGATACAGCCCGTTCAGCATCGAAAAGGTCATGACCAGCAATGCGCCGGAGCAGGGTCGCAGGCCGACGGCGATGATGGCCGACCAGGCTTCGCGAACGCTGAACTTTTCATTGGACAGCATCTTCGGATCGGGAAGATGCGCGTGGCCGCAGGCCTCGCAATAGGCACCGTCGCCTGTCGCGTGGGCAGGATCGTAGCATTGATAGCCTTCGGCAGCGGGCAGGGCGGTCGCGCGGCTGCGCGGAAAGCCTCTTGCCGAATCCGTGCCGGTTGCAGCCCCTTCGAAGAGCGACATGCTGATTGGCCCTACTGATGTCGCAAGCTCGATTTCCCGGCGTTGCGCCCGGCTCTGAAGCATCGCCCGCACCTTGCGGAACAGAAGCCAGCAGCCGAAGAAAATAACCATGACGAAGCTGGCAAGCTCCATGGCGTTGGTGGCCATCGTCATGGTGATGCCGGAGCCGCGCAGAACGAAATAAGCGGCGCCCACGACGAGAACGGCGACAAGACCCTGGATGAGCGCCGAGACGAAGGAAATGCCGATACCGCGCTTCAGCTCGATCTCGTTGGCGACCATGTATGAGGAGATGACCGCCTTGCCATGACCGGGACCGGCGGCGTGGAAAATGCCGTAGGCGAATGAGAGGCCGATCAGGGTCCAGAGCTGCCAGGGATCCTGGCGCATGGCTTCGATCGATTTGGTGAGCGCGCGATAGAAGGCCTGCTGCTCGTAATTCACATAGAGAAAGATCGGTGCAAGCGGGCCGCCGATCGGCTGGAAGCTGGGCTCGGCCGTGCCGATCCCGAGCGGCGACCCCGCGGCATGCGCAATGCCTGCTACTGCCATCAAGGCGAACGCCGCAACCGCAACCAGTTTCTCTCTTTTCGATATCAGCATTGCACGTCTATCCGCGTTGCGAAGAGTTTCGACATCGTCGTTCCCGTCGGATCGTTGAAGAAGGCATCCGTCAGGGTCGACCGGTTTTCGGCGATGACCTCGTCCGGATTCGGGCGCACGACCTTCTGCGTACAGCTTTTGAAGGCATCGCCTTCCGTCACCAGCTCGTTGTCGCTCGGAAAATCGATCGACGTGTAGAGGGTTGGATCGTAGATGCCGAAGCTGAGCTTGTTGCCCTTTGCCAATGGCATCGGTTCCGCCGGCTTGACGGCGAAGAACATCAGAAGCTGGCCATCGCGAAAATCGACATTGATGATGTCTGGCTTCTGCACCTTTATGCTTTTGCCGTTGAGCGTCAGGTTGGCATAGTAGTCGTAGTCGGCGAGGGATTCCCGCACGGTCTTGCCGACTTCCTTCAGTTCGTCCGGATCGAGCTTCAGATTGGTGTTCTTGTCGAAGTCCATCAGCACAGAGGAGGAGAACACCTCGTCGAAGCGCCAGACATTGCGCAGTTCCTGCACATTACCGTCCGGTCCGGCGAGAACTTCCAGTCGCGCCTCCACGAAAATATGCGGATGCGCCGATACGATTGCCGGCGCAAACAGCAGGCCGCCGGCGAGCGCGACAGCGTGGACAATCGTGGATTTTCTCATGCGTCCGATGTGCTTCGTGAGCATTGATTCACTTCGACTTCTGGTCAGGAAATGAGACGGAATTGGGACCGCCCGACGCTCAACCGTTCCTGCGGAACCAGTTGTGCAGGTAGTCCACAAAGATGCGCACCTTTGCCGGTAGGTAGCGCCGATGCGGATAGACCGCGTAGATGCCGCGGTCAGTCGGCAGATAGTCGTTGAACAGGGTCAGCAGCTGCCCGCTTTCAATCGCCTTGCGGCCGATGAAATCCGGGACGACGGCGATGCCAAGGCCCGAAAGCGCAGCGCGCAGCGTTGCGTGCGGGCTGTTGACTTCAAGCGAGCCGTTGATGGCGACGTTGAAGATGGTGCTGTCGGCGTCGACGAAACGGATGCTGCCCTGCGAGCGCGTATTGGTATCGATGATGAAGGGCACGCGCGCGAGATCAGTCGGATGCTCCAGGGACGGATAGCGATCGAGGAATTCCTGCGTCGCGCAGAGATGGACGCGGAAGTCCGAGATCTTGCGGGCGATCATGCCGGAATCTTCGAGCTTGGTGATGCGCACCGCGACGTCGAAGCCCTCCTCGATCAGGTCGACGAAGCGGTCGTCGGCAGCGATCTCCAATGCCAGATCGGGATTTTCTTTGGCGAAATCGATCAGCGACTGCCCGACCTCGGCATCGACGAAGGTGCGCGGCACCGAAATGCGCAGCCGTCCCTTGAGCTGCTGATTATTCTCGCGCACGAGGTCGGCGAGATTGTCGATCTCCTTCAATATGTCGGAGGCCGTGCGGTAATAGGTGTGGCCGGCCTCGGTCATGGAGAACTGGCGGGTGGTGCGATTGAGCAGCAGCGCGCCGAGTTCGTCTTCGAGTTCGCGGACATATTTCGAGAGCAACGCCTTGGAGCGTCCGGTCTTGCGTGCCGCCGCCGAAAAGCCCTCGGCTTCCACCACATCTATAAAGGCGCGAATCCGGGTTAAAGTATCCATGGCGAAGCCCCCCGTTAACTGTTTCGGGATGTTGAACAAATCGGCGCATTTTGTTCAATTATTTTTTTCGGGCATAGGGCAAAAATTTTCTTGATTATGATCGCGAATGTTCCTATTTCCGGATCAGCCCAAAGTCGCACGTGCCCGTGGGTGTCCGCCGATCCTCGATGTGGTGAGAAAATCGGTAAGGTACCTGGAACTAACCCCTCCAGTCGCTATTTCGGCCAACCGAAAAATGCGAGGACATCTGAAGCAACGACGGTGCGGGCCTTTTTGTTCTCTCCCGGCTTTCCATCAGCCGGGGTTACTGAAGAGGCACACCTTCATTGCCGGAAGTGCGGTTGGGATATTCCCTCCAATCCATGGCAGACAAAGCGAATTAGCGCCGCTTGCGGCACTCGTTCATCATCCGCGCTTCGCGCATTTGCACGGTACCGGGGTCTCCACCGGCTGGTTCCTAAGCAAATGAGCGTCGCCCTTTGTCCTCTGGGTTTTCCCCGGAGTTTTTGGAATTGAAAGGGAATAGACATGACCACGCAGCGTATTCGCGACTTTCTCGCTACCCGACGTCCGGACGGTCCTTGCCTGGTGGTCGATCTCGACGTCGTCCGCGATAACTTCCGTGCATTCCGTCATGCCATGCCGGACAGCGCCATCTATTATGCCGTCAAGGCCAACCCGGCTCCGGAAGTGCTGCGCCTGCTCGCAAGCCTCGGCTCCAACTTCGATTGCGCGTCCGTCGCCGAAATCGAAATGGCGCTCGATGCCGGTGCGACCGCTTCCCGCATTTCCTTCGGCAACACCATCAAGAAGGAGCGCGATATCGGCCGTGCACACGCACTCGGTATCAACCTCTTCGCCGTCGACAGCCACGAGGAAGTCGAGAAGATTTCCCGTGCCGCTCCCGGCGCTCGCGTGTTCTGCCGCGTTCTGACCGATGGAGAAGGCGCCGAATGGCCGCTGTCGCGCAAGTTCGGCTGCGTCCCGCAGATGGCCGTCGATGTTCTCGTCTACGCTCACCAGCTCGGCCTGGAATCCTACGGCGTGTCTTTCCACGTCGGCTCGCAGATGACCAAGGTCGATGCCTGGGACGATGCGCTTGCCGATGCCAAGCGCGTCTTCGTTTCGCTCGCCAAGCAGGGCATTCACCTGCAGATGGTCAACATGGGTGGCGGTTTCCCGACCAAGTACCTGCGCGACGTTCCGTCGGCCGAAGCCTATGGCAAGGCGATCTTTGCGTCTCTGCGCGCCCATTTCGGCAACCAGATCCCGCACACGATCATCGAGCCGGGCCGCGGCATGGTCGGCAATGCCGGCGTGATCAAGGCTGAAGTCGTCCTGATTTCGAAGAAGTCGGACAACGATGCCGCTCGCTGGGTCTTCCTCGACATCGGCAAGTTCGGCGGTCTCGCCGAAACCATGGACGAAGCGATCCGCTACCCGATCCGCACCGAGCGCGACAGCGACGAAATGGAGCCCTGCGTCATCGCCGGTCCGACCTGCGATTCCGCTGATGTGCTCTACGAGAAGAACCTCTATCCGCTGCCGGTGACGCTCACCATCGGCGACGAGGTCCTGATCGAAGGCACCGGTGCCTATACCACGACCTACTCGGCTGTGGCGTTCAACGGTTTCGACCCGCTGAAGGCCTACATCATCTGAGTTTGATATCGCCGCCCCCGTACTCAATCGGGGCGGCACCCTCACAATAGTTCGTCACCACCGCTGATAACGGTATTGGGTACGGGAGGCCAAGATGGCCGCTGTTCTTGATTCTGTACGCGCATTCTTTGCGCCGTCCACATTTACTCTCGACCTGGAAAATGCAGGCGATGTCGTTGCGCGCGAAAGCCTGCTGGATCGCGCCATGGGTCCCGACCGACGCAAGAAGTCGTCGGAAAAGCTGCGCCAGGGCCGCGTGCCGGCCGAGGGTCTTGCACTGGTCGCGCGTGACCGCAGCGGCCATGTCATCGGCACTGTTCGCCTCTGGAACGTCGAAGCCGGCGTCGATCGCGAGACCCGTCCGGTCGATGCGCTGCTGCTCGGCCCGTTGGCCGTCGATCCTGCCTATGAAGGCAAGGGGGTCGGTTCGGCGCTGATGCGTGCGGCTGTCATGGAAGCGAAGAAGCGCGAGCATGGCGCGATCCTGCTCGTCGGCGATGCGCCTTACTACGAGCGCTTCGGCTTCTTTGCGGCAAAGACCCGCCACCTGGTGATGCCAGGTCCGTTCCAGCGCGAGCGCTTCCTGGCTCTCGAGCTCAAGGAAGGCTGGCTCGACAGTGCAGTCGGCCTGATTGTCGCCAGCGGCCGCAAGCTGGCTCAGCCGCCGGTCTCCAAGGCCGCGTAAAGCGAACGAAAAGTTTTGAGCTATCGAGACGCCTTTGGCCAGCGGGCGGAGGCGTTTCTGTGTGTTGGGCTTGTATTCCAGCCGGTAATATCGGCAGCTGCCCAACCGCCGATCTACGGAATGCTAATCGCGCCTCAGCATATGTCAGTAGCCTGGATGCCGGCTTGATCAATAGGCACTAGATGTTCTGATCCATCGTCTCGGCCGGGATCTCGTCGGCACGATGGATGCGAACGACCACCGCCGGTACGCCGGCGACGGTGCAATGCGCCGGGACCGGCTTCACCACGACGCTGCCGGCTGCGACCTTGCTGAAGGCGCCCACCTCGATATTCCCGAGAATTTTCGCACCGGCGCCTATCATCACGCCATGGCGGATCTTCGGATGCCGGTCGCCACCCTCCTTGCCGGTACCGCCGAGGGTGACGTTCTGCAGGATGGAGACTTCATCCTCGATGACGGCGGTTTCGCCAATAACGATGCCGGAGCCGTGGTCGAGCATGATCGAGGTGCCGATCTTCGCCGCCGGGTGGATATCCGGACCGAAGACAAGCGAGACGAGGTTGGAAAGCCAGATCGCAATTTCCTTGCGACCTTCCGTCCAGAGTGCATGCGCGATGCGGTGAGTCTGCAGGGCGTGAAAGCCCTTCAGGTTCAGGAGCGCATGCAGATAGGTGGTGCAGGCGGGGTCGCGGGTGCGTACGGCAAGGAGGTCGGCCTCAGTCGCCTGCAGGATCGCCGGATGCCGGCTCAGCACATCGCAGAGCAGCGAAAGCAGATCATCATGCTCGATCCGGACCACGCAGAGGCGCGCGGCAAGCACATGGGCAAGGCCATCGGCATCCGACGTGCTGGCGAGCAATTGCGTCCGCAACAGCGGCGCAAGCGTCGGTTCGCGCTCCGCAAGCTCGGTAGCCTCGCAACGGATCACATCCCAGACGTTTTCGTCTAGGGCAGGGGAATTTCCGGCAATAGCCGTTCCTGACTGAGGCATGATCCTGTCTTTCTGTTCAGAGCGGTTCAGCGCTTCATAGGGTCGCTCAACCGCTCCATTTATTTGCGTCCAAGCAATTGCGGGCGGAAAACACGTTCCGCCGCGTCCTCGTCTCAAGCCGAAACGTCAACGACACCGCAGTCGCCGGCTTCGGAGGCAAAAGCGAGCAGCTTGCCGGACTTGCTCCAGCTCATCGAGGTGATCGCACCCTTGCCCGGCCGGCGCAAGAGCGCCTCCTTGGCATCGCCGACGCGAACCGCCAGGATCATGCCGTCGATGAAGCCGATGGCGAGGATATCCTCGGCCGGGTGAAACTTCACGCAGGTGGCCATGATGTTGGCGCGGCTGCCGAGTTCGAGAGGTGCCTTGCCCATGGGGCCATCCTTACCCTGGAAGGGCCAGACGATGGCAGCCGGTGCGCCCGATGAGGCAAGCCATTTGCCCTTCGCCGACCATGACAAGGACTTCACCTTGGCGGGATAGCCGGTCATGCGCATATGGCGAGCTTCGGCGCCCGGTTTGGCATCCAGCTTCCAGCCGTGCAGGGCATTTTCCTGCATGGTGGTGACAATGAACTGGCCATCGGGCGAGAAAGTAACGTTCGTATGAGCGCCTTTCCATTCGAGATTGACCGGTGCTGCGCTCATGCCGACCCAATGCAGCGATACGCCGTTGTAGCGAGCAGCGGCGATGCGCAGACCCTTGGGCGCAAAGGCGATGCCTTCGACCGTCCGCTCCTCGGCAAATTCCTTCGACGTACCGTCGGACAGGCGCACGAAGGTGCTCTTGCCATAGGAATAGGCGACCGCGCCCTGCGGTCCGGCAGCAACCTGGCTGATCCATTTGCGTGGTGCTTCGGCCAGCACCGTTACGGAGCCATCGGCCGCGATGCGCAGAACCTTGCCGTCTTCGCCGCCGGAAATCAGGCTCTCGCTATAGGGATCGCGAATGCAGGTGAGCATGCCCTGGTGAGCTTCGGTGACCTTATCTCCGCCTTCCAGACGATGGATGGCGCCGGCGGCGCTGGCAAAGAGGGGGGTGTCACCTAAAAATTCGACGGCCAGAACGTGGCCGTCGATATCAAGCGGAGCAACAGTCGGCATCAGGCAGACGCCTCGCAGGCCTTGAAGCTTGCTTCCAGCTTCTCGCGGTCGAGCTCGCGGCCGATGAAGACGAGACGGCTTTCATGCTTCTCGCCGTCCTTCCAGGGGCGCTGATGATCGCCTTCGATGATCATGTGCACGCCCTGAACAACATAGCGCTCCGGGTCGTCCTTGAAGGCGATGATGCCCTTGAGGCGCAGGATGTTCGGCCCCTGCGTCTGCGTGATCTTCTGGATCCAGGGGAAGAAGCGTTCGGCATTCATTTCGCCGCCGCGCAGCGAAACCGACTGTACGGTCACGTCATGGATCGGCGACGGGGCGTGGTGATGATGGTCGTGACCGTGGTCATGGTCATGATGGTGATGATCGTGGTCATGGTGGTGGTGGTGATCATGATCATGGTGATGATGGTCGTGATCGCAATCGGGGCCGCAGACGTGATCGTCGTGGCCGTGCTCAAGGAAGTGCGGATCGTTTTCAAGCGCACGTTCCAGATTGAAGGCGCCCTGGTTCAGCACGCGGGCGAGATCGACGCCAGAGCGGGTCGTCTTGTAGACGCGGGCGGCTGGGTTGATCGCGTGGACGACATCCTCGATCTGAGCCAGCTCTTCCGGCGATACAAGGTCCGACTTATTGATGACAACGACGTCGGCAAAGGCGATCTGGTCTTCAGCTTCGCGGCTGTCCTTCAGGCGCAGCGGCAGGTGCTTGGCGTCAACCAGCGCGACGACGGCATCGAGCTCGGTCTTGGCGCGAACATCGTCGTCCATGAAGAAGGTCTGGGCGACGGGAACCGGATCGGCAAGGCCTGTTGTTTCGACGATGATGCCGTCAAAGCGGCCGGGGCGGCGCATCAGGCCTTCGACAACGCGGATCAGGTCGCCGCGAACGGTGCAGCAGACGCAGCCATTGTTCATTTCGTAGATTTCTTCGTCCGACTCGACGATGAGGTCGTTGTCGATGCCGATCTCGCCGAATTCATTGACGATGACGGCGTATTTCTTGCCGTGGTTTTCGGAGAGGATGCGGTTGAGCAGCGTCGTCTTGCCGGCGCCGAGATAGCCGGTGAGAACGGTAACGGGAATGGGCTTTTGCGTGGCTGTTTCGGTCATGGGAGCCTCGAAATAAGGAAGGTTGCCCCGGGGAGCAGACATTGGTCGGGTTTCATATAAGGAGTTGGAGACATCAGTTCAAAGGCTTTTATATGTTATAAGATCACATTGGATTGTTGAGGCGCGGATCGGCGGCAACACTAAGTCAGCGTCGAGACATCGAAGCGGTCGACATCCTCGAGCAGTGCGACAAGGCCCTTGACGGAATGCGCGATCAGTTTTTCGCCCTTTTCCGCCGTCGCTACGCCAGCATTGCCGGCAACGCCCTTTTCGCTGAGGTCGGACATTTTCCAACCGAAGGCGTGGGGGCCGTAGGCGCGAAGATGACTGAAGTTGCGAATGAAATCGGATTGCCGTGACGGAAAGTTTGCCGTTTTCGCCATGTCGACCTTCTTCGGGTGCAGGGCGAGCATGACAGAGGTTTCGATATCTCCGCCGTGAATGTCGATGGCCTTGTCGTCAGGCGAGATCAGTCCGTCGGGTACGCCGAAGCGGGTCCAGCTCGTCGCGACCGCCAGCATATTGAAGCGCACGCGCGCTTCCGTCGCAACGATTGTCATCAGCGGGGAGTTGCCGCCATGGGCATTCAGCATGACGAATTTGCGGACGCCGATCCCGCTCAGGCTCTCTGCAATTCCGAGCCAGCGATTGACGGCCTCGTCAAAGGTCAGCGACCTCGATCCGGCGACATCCATATGTTCGATCGAATAGCCGACAGGCTCTGTGGGCAGGAAGGTGACCGGCAGTTTGGCGGGCAAAGCAACCCTGAGGCGTGAGACGATGCCTTCGGCGATCAGCGTGTCCGTATCGAATGGCAAATGGGGGCCGTGTTGCTCATAGGCGCCAAGTGGCAGCACTGCGATCCATTTTGCCCGTTCTTCTGGGGCGAGTGTAGCATCATTGTCGTCGAAACGTGGCAAAGGATGCGCCATCTGAGGGTGTGCCTCTTGTTTATGTCAATAACCTGCGCAATGTCATAGCGTGATGGCGCATCGGCGAAAAGGTCAACGGAATCACGATGGGTAAGAAGAACAAGGTCGGGAAGAAAAGTAAGTCAGGTAAGAAGAAGGATCACCGCGACTACACGCTTGCCGATTTGTCGCCGGCATTGACGCAGGCGGCGCGTTCGATGCGAACGGTGATGACCCGCAACCTGACGGCAAGCGGTCTCTATGCCGGGCAGGACGGTGTCATTCTTGCCCTGGCTGCGAGCGACGGTCTTCCGGCCGGCTCACTGGCGCAGAAACTCGGCGTCAAGGCGCCGACGATGACCCGCACCATTGGCCGCATGGAGGCGCAAGGCTTCGTCGAACGGCGGCCGGATGCTGAAGATGCGCGCCTGACGAAGGTCTACCTCACCGAAACGGGCCGAAACAGCGTCAGCGAGATCGAAAGCTCTGCCGCAAGTTGCGATGAACTCGCGACGCGCGGCTTCTCGGAAAAAGACATTCGCTCGCTCGTCCGGTTGCTCAAGGCAATCGAGAACAACCTCCAGGCGGGTGACGACGAGGGAGACGATGAGGAAATCTGAATTTCCTCAACAATTCGAGTTGCGCAACGCGATTAAAGCTTTTAATTAAATATTTTAAATTCCGGAATCGTGAAACGAACGGAATAGGTTACGGCTGCTCATGGGGAGGGAGCGCGTGGCGCAAAAGATAAAGCTTTCGACGATTGCGGAAACGCTTGGCATTTCAACGGCAACTGTCTCTCTGGCCCTGCGCGACAGCCCATTGGTCGCGGT
>NZ_JAELTU010001063.1 GCF_016429015.1 Rhizobium sp. ASV20 | reverse complement strand
GCGCCGATCTTCCAGCGATAGAGCAGGTCGTTGAGGCAATGGCCGAAGCGCGACACCATCAACATCACCTTCATGCGCTTCCTGGCATCGTGGATCTCTGAAACCATCGCAAACTTCTCGGCGATCGGCTTGAAGCCTTCGACCAGCGCTGCCTCGCTGACGCCCTCTTCGGAGATGAACGAGACGCGCATGAAGAACATGCCGGTATCGAGATCGTCGAACTGGCTGGAATCGACGATGTTGCA
>NZ_JAELTU010000180.1 GCF_016429015.1 Rhizobium sp. ASV20 | reverse complement strand
GAACCATGGTGGCTCCAGGGTGGCCCCATTCAGAGTTGGTGGCCTAAAAAAATCAGGAGGTCTAAGTGGCCGAATACTTCGATAGGAAGACCGTTGAGAAGGCACGATCGGCTGCACAGTCACGTACTGAGGTTACATTTCGAGATAGCGACGTCGCGGGCTTGTGCATCCGTGTAAAGAACGGCACCGCCGGTTGGTGGGTTATGACCAAGAAGAATAAGATTTCCTTCGCTCCGCTTGACAGCTTCAGGGTCGACCAGATGCCCCTCGTTCGACTGATCGCCGCACGGATAAAGGCAAGCTGGAAGGCCGGTCGCGTAAACGATGACATCAAAATCATGGTTGCCGCACTATTGTCGCAGCCTACCGCCACGCCATGTGTCGAAGCCACGGAAAACGTCGCCGCCGTGAAAGTCGATGGGGCATGGACTTGGGAAGTTCTTCGCGACGAATATCTCGCTTGGGCGAAGATATATAAGAGCGATGCGATGTACTCTACCTACCGGTCCGCGCTTGGAGCCGCGAAAAACAGCAAACTCGCTACCGATTTCGTTCACCTCGCTGGAAAACCGATCGCGAACATTACCCAACTCGACATTCTGGGCGTCCGCCAGAACATCCTTGAGCGCGGCGGAATGGTCAACGGTATTCCAAAAGACAATGTCCGCGCCGCGGAGCAAACGGAAAATGGCCTAAAAGCGGCTTTCAAGTTTGCGATGGACCCTCGCCGCGCCACTGGGCTCAAGATGAACCCGACAATCGGATTACCCGCGGTCGAGCAACCCGACTTTAAAAAGCGTGACGTCATAAACGCGGACGACATTTTCGTACGCCCGTACATGTCCCTGAAACAGCTTTACGACTTTCTCTTTTGGATTCCGCATCAGAATTTCCCGCACGAAGCGAGGATGGCCGTTACGCTGCAAGCCCTGACCGGGCAGCGGATTGAAACGGTCACGACGACGTTTCACAACCAGATGGCGCGGACTTACGATACTCGCGGGCGGTACGACTACGTGTGGTACTTGGGGCCGGACAAGAATAAGCTATACCGTCCGCTTCCTTTGCCGTCTTGGGCGGCGTGGGCGGGACATGCGGCACTGATGCGATACCGGGAGCGTTCGCCAGACAAAGACCCCAACAACTTTCTCTTTCCCCAATTGAAGAAGCGCTACGCACATGTTGCGGGGAACGGGCACATATCAAACAAGCTCGTCAACGACATTTTCCAATCGGCCAGAAAGCCCGGTGGGCCGCTGGAAGGAACAGACTTCGCCAGTCACGACCTGAGGCGGGCTTTCGTCACACACATAGGGAAGAAAGGCCGCAAGCTCGGGTTCCCGTATGATGATATCGTAAGCGAGGTTGGGAAGGTAACGCACAAGGGCGAAGGTAAGATCAGCGTCATCGAGCGGTTCTATGATCTCGACACCGATTCCTCGCTGAAGCTGCGGATGCTAGAACTCTGGCAATATATGATCCTCGGAGTTCATGGAGAAGCGAAACGTCCAGATGATCGATGGTTCGAGCTTGATGAACCTGACGTCGAATGGACCGCCGAGCAGTTACGAACTCACCACGAGTCGGACGAATACGAGATGAACTGACCTCTTACGCCGACCACTAAAGCGGCGAGCGAGGACAGGCGGCGAACTTAAATCGGCCTTACGCATGGCAGACGTCACGTACAGGTACGTGACGTCACTCTGTTCCTGGCTGTCTCCGGATGCTTGCGCGGGCAGTTAGCTTCTTTCCATCAAACGATGTTGCCTCTGGGGTCGAACTGCACACCCCGCTGTTCGAGCCGCGATTGCGCGGCGGCAAGGGCGGCTGAACTAAAATGGCTTGCATGGCGCAAGGCAATTGCCTCAGCGGTGAGTTCGGGCGTCCCGTAGTCCATCACTTCGTCGAAGCCGTCGGTCTTTTTCCGGGCGCAGTACTCAAGCGCACCGATTTCTCCATCCTTTTCAATCTTCGCGCGCATTCGATTCATACGCGGCACCTTGCGTCCGTTTAGTCGGCGTAGCGCCTCCACTGCATGGACCATCTGCCAGCACGCGTGCTCCACAGTTCCCGGCATATGCTTGGCGGAAACTTCCGCTAGACGTCGGAGAGCTGCTTTTTCAACGGATGGTGACTTCCCTTGGGCATTTCGAGCTATCTGGAGAAGAGATGCTGGGTCCGTCTCAGTAGCAATATACGAGAGGGCTTTATTTTCCGGTTCGGTCATTTGGTACCTTGCGATCAGAGGATTTCGACGCAGATGGAGACGTGATCGGCGTCCAATCAGAATAGTCCAACATTTCTGCCTCATCATGCAAACGTGGGTGGCATCTACCCTCTATCATCCTCGCGACGGTAGCGGACGACGACAAACTCCAGATCGTTGACGGCAAGCAGCGCCTGACGTCAATCTTACGCTTTGTCGGCGCTCATCTTCGCGTCGAGGTTCTGCAACTCCAGTCCCTTGCCCGAATGGAAATACTTCTCTACCGGCTGGTGCCGCTTCTTCATGGCGTCGATCAGCTTGCCCGCGAGTTTCGGGTTCATGCCCTTCTTCTCAAGGTACTCGGCTACGGCTCCCTTCGCCTTGAGGTAGCCCTTGGCGTTCACGATGATGAAGAACGCGCGCTTCGCCACGTTCCGGGGAAAGCCGTCGATGATGTAGGGATCGCCGACGAGTTTCTTGCGCGCCCATGCGTAGATGATGCGGGCGTGGAGGTAGTCGTAGTCCACTTCCTCGGTCCGCTCTCCGTCGATCATGATTGTGTGTCTGTGGCGGCCGCGCATGGTCTGCCAGAAGGCACCGTAGAAACGTCCGCCCGATGTCCAGACACCCTGATTGAAAACACGGTGCATGGCAGTCGCCGAGGTGGAAAACACCCGGTCCTCGATCCTCGTCCACTGTCCGGCGGTCGTGACGCCTTCGCCCGCTACCGTGAACTCGGTGCGCTCCAGGACATCGTTTACACGGTCGAGAACGTACCGGCTGTCGCGTGTCTCAGGCGTGTCCTTGTAGGCCAGCATGTCACCGGCCGCGTCACGCAGGATGATGCACTCGCCGCGCTTCCTGTTCAGCTTCGGCATTTCGAGGGCAACGAGCATCGGGTTCGGCAGATAGGACGACTGGACGCCACGCTTCCCGACAGGACGGCGATCGTGATCAATGAGAATGCCCCTGGCGACTAGCGCGTCGATGGCCTTGATGACGGTGTCACGACGGAAGGCGGGGCCTGAGTAGCGGACGCGCCTCTGCCAGTAGGCTTCGCGCCTCGAATAGGAGATGCGGCGGCCGGGATAGAGATGGGCGGATACGATCGCGTCAGCCGTGAAGGCGTCGCAGACCTCCTGCTCGGATGCGTTGGCCATCACCGGTACATCGAGGACCTTCTTGAGGTCCTCGGACGGCATACGCCACGACATACCGACGGGGCGGTGCCTCTTGGGGTCCCTGCGCCACTCGCCGTCGGTGGAGAATTCCGGCACGACGTAGGCTTGTGCGTCGGCCTTAGGCCTTACGTGCGCGTCCGAATTGTCAACATTGAAATTTGTGAAAAGGGCTTCCGTTGGGTCGGCTGGGGTATATCCCAGCCTGGCGGTCACCGTTCAAATACGGGGGGCTTTACAGCAATCGCGCCAACGGCAATCATCGTCTTACTACTCCAAAAACACCGCCGAGGGTTCCAGCCCAATGACAGCGGTGTTTTTTATGGTCATGTGCGGAGGCGCACAGGTCAAGCGCCGAAAATACATTCCGAACCCGAAACGATATGACGGCTGCCGTCCCGTAGAAATACGTGATGCCTTCCATCCCCGCCCCGCCAAAGGGCGGTGCTGCGGCCCTCCCCCCGGGGAAGGGCCTCACGCCCCTCGCGGGGCGACTGGGTTTCATCGCCGTCGCGCAAGCGCTCCGACAATGCCGAAAAGCGCCCGAATTCCAGCAAAAATGTCGAATCAAAACAAAGCTGTGAACAACTGCCGGGAAAATCGCGGTGGCCCCAGAGTGACCCCAAAAGCAAAAACGCTGCGATGTTCTTTTTAGAATAACGCAGCGTTTTCAAATAATTAGATGGTGCCCCCGGCAGGGTTCGAACCCGCGACCCCCTGATTACAAATCAGGTGCTCTACCAACTGAGCTACAAGGGCACACTGGGATGCCAAGTAGCAGATTTTGATCTCCTGTAAAGAGAAAATACGTCACGTTCTTCAGTATCCCCACTCACGAGCCGGGCGGGATTTACCAGTCTTTACAAAACGTCTTGTCGCATAGGGGGAATATCATTACCTAGTACGATCATTCAAAGGACATGGCATGTCGCGTCATTTTCAATCCGTCTGCTTTCTCGCCTCGCCCACTCCCGAAGCACAGGAGGCTCAGGAGGAGCTGATTCGCCTCTATGGTCAGACCGACCAGGAGGAGGCCGATATCGTCGTGGCGCTCGGCGGAGACGGCTTCATGCTGCAGACGCTGCACAAGACGATGAACACCGGCAAGCGCGTCTATGGCATGAATCGCGGCTCCATCGGCTTCCTGATGAACGATTACCGGACGGATGGTCTGGCGGAACGCATCGAAGCAGCCGTCGAAAATGCGTTTCATCCGCTGCAGATGACCACACGCAATGCGGATGGCAGCAGCTGCGTTGCGCTCGCAATCAACGAAGTGTCGCTGTTTCGCCAATCCTACCAGACGGCAAAGCTGAAGGTCGAGATCGACGGTCGCGTCCGCCTGCCGGAGCTTATCTGCGATGGGCTGATGGTGACGACCCCGGCGGGCTCTACCGCCTACAATCTTTCCGCCCACGGCCCTATCCTGCCGCTGGAAGCGCCACTGCTTGCCATGACACCGGTCAGTGCCTTCCGCCCTCGCCGCTGGCGCGGCGCCCTGCTACCGAACAAGGTGACCGTGGATATAACCGTGCTCGAAGCGGAGAAGCGCCCCGTCAATGCGGCCGCCGACAATACCGAGGTCAAGTCGGTGCTCGGGGTCCGGATCATGCAGAGCGAAGACACCACGGCCCGCATCCTGTCCGATCCGGATGGGTCCTGGTCGGACAGAATTCTCGCGGAGCAGTTTTCGGATTGAAAATCCGCTATCTGCATCACTCCCGACCCCAATAAAAAAAGCCCCGTCTCCGGGGCTCTTTTTTAGTTCGCTTCGACCTTAATCAACGTCATCGACCACGGCATCGGCCGCACCACTGATACGGTGCGCCAGAGCCGCTTCCATGAACTCATTGAGATCGCCGTCAAGCACATCGCCCGGAGCCGTGCTGGCAACGCCGGTCCGCAGATCCTTGACCAGCTGGTAGGGCTGCAGAACGTAGGAACGGATCTGATGGCCCCAGCCGATATCCGTCTTGGACGCGGCTTCGGCATTGGCGGCCTCCTCGCGCTTCATCAGTTCCGCCTCGTACATGCGGGCGCGCAACATGTCCCAGGCCTTGGCGCGGTTCTTGTGCTGCGAACGCTCCTGCTGGCACTGCACGACGATACCGGTCGGGATATGCGTGATACGGACGGCCGAATCAGTCGTGTTGACGTGCTGGCCGCCGGCGCCCGAGGAACGGTAGGTATCGATTCGGCAATCGCTTTCGTTGATCTCGATCTGGATCGAATCGTCGACGACCGGGTAGACCCAGATCGACGAGAAAGACGTGTGACGGCGCGCATTGCTGTCATAAGGCGAGATGCGCACCAGGCGATGTACGCCCGATTCGGTCTTCAGCCAGCCATAGGCATTGTGTCCCTTGACCAGCAGCGTTGCCGACTTGATGCCGGCTTCTTCGCCGTCATGGACTTCCAGCAGCTCCACCTTGAAGCGCTGGCGTTCGGCCCAGCGGGTATACATGCGCAAAAGCATGTTCGCCCAGTCCTGGCTTTCGGTGCCGCCGGCGCCCGAATGAACTTCGAGGTAGGTGTCGTTGGAATCGGCTTCGCCCGAAAGCATCGCTTCAACCTGCCGGCGCGCCGCTTCCGCCTTCAAGGCCTTGAGTGCGTCTTCGGCCTCGCGAACGACGTCGGCGTCGCCTTCTTCCTCGCCAAGCTCGATCAGCTCGACATTGTCGGCAAGCTGCTGCTCGAGAGCGCGCACACCACTAATGCCATCGTCAAGCTGCTGGCGCTCGCGCATCAGTTTCTGCGCTTCGGCGGCATCGTTCCAGAGGGTCGGATCCTCTGACTTGTTGTTCAACCAGTCCAGTCGTCTTACGGCCTGATCCCAGTCAAAGATGCCTCCTCAGCAGGGTGATAGCCTGCTTGGTTTCGTCGACTACTTTCTCGATTTCGGCTCTCATGATCCTGTTTCTTCATTTCGTCGCTCAATGCGAACGACGGTCCAATTCAAAGAGTGCTGGTGACATAAATATACATGCCGCCGGTGTAAAGCCCCGCGGCATGTCCCTCATGCAATTTGGAAGAGGTCAGAAGAGACCGCCTGCTCCCGAGGTGATCGCCTGGTTTGCCTGCGGCGAGGTCCGCAGAATTTCCTCCGGTGCGACCTGGGCAGCTTCGCCGCCGCCAATGACCTGCAGGCTGGTGGCCGGACCCGTGCCGGGTTTGAAGGCTTCCATGATAGCGCCCGGATCACCCTGCTGCGCTGCCATGCCGGTGGCGCGATTGACGGCTACCATCGTCATGCCGGCCGGAACCTGGAACTTCTCGGGTGGCTGATCCTTGGTGGCAGCCTGCATGAACTCATTGAAAACAGGGGCGGCAAGGCCACTGCCGGTGCCGCCGCGGCCAAGCGGGGTCGGCGTATCGTAACCGATATAAAGACCAGCCACGAGGCTCGGCGTGAAACCGACGAACCAGGCGTCTTTCTCATCGTTGGTGGTGCCCGTCTTGCCGGCGACATCGGTATTGAGCTTGATCTTGCCTGCAGCCGTACCACGGATGATGACGCCCTGCATCATCGACGTGACCTGATATGCGGTCATGGGATCGAGAACCTGCTCGCGATTATCGCCGATAACGGGTTCATCCTGGTTTTGCCAAGAGCTGACGTTGCAGGTGTCGCAGACGCGTTCTTCATGCTTGAAGATCGTCTTGCCATAACGGTCCTGGATGCGGTCGATCAGCGTCGGCTTGATCTGCTTGCCGCCATTGGCAATGACCGAATAGGCCGAGACCATGCGCAAGACCGTCGTTTCGCCAGCGCCGAGCGACATGGCGAGAACCGGGTTCATGTGATCGTAGATCCCGAAGCGCTCGGCATATTCGGCAACCAGCGGCATGCCCATGTCGGAGGCAAGACGAACAGTCATCAGGTTGCGGGATTTTTCGATGGCGAATCGCAGCGTGTGGACGCCACCGCCCTCGCCTTCATAGTTGGTCGGCTTCCAGACATCGCCATTGCTGAGGGTGATCTGCAGCGGGTCGTCGAGAATGACCGAGGCCGGCGTATAGCCGTTGTCCATTGCGGCCGCGTAGACGAACGGCTTGAAGGAGGAGCCCGGCTGACGCTTGGCCTGCGTAGCGCGATTGAATTCGGACTGCGCATAAGAGAAGCCGCCAACCATGGCAAGCACACGGCCCGTATGCGGATCCATGGCAACCAGGCCGCCCTGTACCTTCGGCGGCTGGCGCAGACGATAGGTGGTCGAGTCTGCGTTGCCGGTCCGCTGCACGAAAACCACGTCGCCGGCACTCAGCACGCCGCTCGGCGACTTGGCAACCTTGCCGCCGGTAGCGGCTCGAAACGCCCAGCGCATGTCAGCGGCGGCAATCGTGCCGCGCTTGCGATCCGTCGAAACCTTGCCTCCGGCGTCGACACGCGGCTGCAATCCGATATCGGCCTCCTGGTCGGAGACGGAGAGGACGACGGCAACCTGCCACTCGGGAACGTCGCTCAATCCGGGGATCTTGGCGAGCTCGACACCCCAATCCTGCGACGTGGCGATCTGCTTGATCGGGCCGCGATAGCCGCGCCGCTGGTCATAATCGACCAATGCGTCCTGCAATGCCTTTCGGGCTTCAAGCTGCATCTGCGGATCAAGCGACGTGCGCACGGAGAGACCACCCTCATAGAGGGTCTTTTCGCCATATTGATCGATCAGCTGGCGACGGACTTCTTCGGCGAAGTAGTCGGACGCGAAGAGCGACGGTCCACTCTTGGGCGGAACGACGCCTAGCGGCTGCTTCTTGGCTTCTTCACCATCGCTCTGGCTTACATAGCCATTCTCGACCATGCGGTCGATCACCCAGTTGCGGCGGGTAAGCGCGGCCTCGGCACGGCGGAATGGATTGTAGTTCGCGGGACCTTTCGGCAGCGATGCGAGATAGGCCGATTCGGCAATGGTCAGTTCGTTGACGGACTTGTCGAAATAGGTCAGCGCCGCGCCGGCAATACCGTAGGAATTGAGGCCGAAGTAAATCTCGTTGAGATAGAGCTCAAGGATCTTGTCCTTGCTGTAGGCCTGCTCGATGCGGAAGGACAGAATCGCTTCCTTGATCTTGCGGTCGAACGTCTGGTCGGCGGAAAGCAGGAAGTTCTTGGCCACCTGCTGGGTAATGGTCGACGCGCCGACGAAGCGGCGACCGGAGCCGATATTCTGCAGGTTTACCGCGACGGCGCGAATGAGGCCGCCGACATCGACGCCGGGATGGTTGTAGAAATTCTTGTCTTCAGCCGAAAGGAAAGCCGCCTTGACGCGATCGGGAATGGCCTGGATCGGCACGAAAAGCCGGTTCTCGCGCGAGTATTCCTTCATCAGCGCGCCGTTGCCTGCATGAATGCGTGTTGTTACGGGCGGCGCATATTTCGCCAGCACCTCATAATCCGGGAGCTCCTTGGAGACCACGCTCAGATAGATCGCGGCAGCGGCGGCCACACCCAGAAACAGGAGGCAGCCTAGCCCAAAGAAATATCCAATCAGTCTGATCATTTGATACTACCGGTGCTTGTTCTTCATGCGCCATATAGCGAGATCATCGCATACTGACGGGCGTTTTGCACGCTCACGGCGTTAATGCAAGACGGCAATAGGATAAAGCCGTGCGGCACCCGTGAGCGAATGATACTTCGCTGTAAAGGCGGGAATGTGAGCAAAATAGGGCTTGGCTCCCGTATTCCCAGTTTCATTCAATTCCAAAGTCCGCCGCTGTTACACGGAAGCCACGACTGACGCCGCTAGCCGCCGTTTGCGATGATAGAAACGCGGTACTGCTTCACGGCCTCCGTCAGCCGATCGGCAA
The DNA here is from genome assembly GCF_016429015.1 of Rhizobium sp. ASV20. Classification (GTDB taxonomy): domain Bacteria; phylum Pseudomonadota; class Alphaproteobacteria; order Rhizobiales; family Rhizobiaceae; genus Rhizobium. The sequence goes on along the minus strand of NZ_JAELTU010000180.1, from coordinate 5,651 downwards.
CCTTTTGCCGCCAATCGGCGTCCAGCAACAATTTCTCGTCTTCCTTATTGGACAGAAAGCCGAGTTCGAGCAGGATCGACGGCACATCCGGCGCCTGCAGAACCTGGAAGCCGGCGTGGCGATGCGGATTGTTGATCATCGAGACCTGGCCGTTGAACGACGACAGCACATCCTGCGCCAAGGAGATGGAGAAGGCCTGCGTCTCGCGGCGGGTCAGATCCATCAAAATGTCGGCGACGGCGGCTGGCGGCGCCTTCGTCTCGGTTCCGGCGATCTGGTCTGAGTTGTTTTCGCGGTCGGCCACTTCGCTGGCGAGACGGTCCGAAGCCTTGTCCGAGATCGTGTAGACGGTCGCGCCGCGGATATCCTTTTGCTTCAGCGTATCGGCATGGAGCGAGATGAAGAGAGATGCGTGATTCTGTCGGGCGATCGTCACGCGCTCGGACAGGGAGAGATACTCATCCTTGTCGCGCGTCAGAAATGCCTTGATTCCGGGCTGTGCGTTCAGCTTGTCGGCGAAAATTTTCGCGAAAGCCAGGGTAATATCCTTTTCCTGCGTCACGCCATCGGTGCCTGTCGCACCGGCATCGATACCACCATGTCCGGCATCAACCGCAACGAGGAAGGTATTCGGATCGGCCTTCTGCGTCGGCTCGACGGGGCCGACGTCCTTGGCTGTATCGGCGGCCGTCCAGCTTTGCTGCTTTACCAGCTCGGCGAACTGCTCCGGCGGCAGCATCTCGGCGTCGAGCACGAGGCGATGTCCCTTGCCGTTTTCATCGGCCTGCCCCTTGGCCATGACCAGTTTCACGGGCTTCTTCGCCGTCAGCACGATGCGGGCGCTATTGGCGTCCATCGTACCGTAGCGAATATCCTTGAAGAGGCCGGCCGGCTTGAGATCGGCGGCGGGGAAACCGAATGCGGTCGCTGGAAGATCGACCACGACGCGGACGGGATTGTTGAGATAGTGCACGCTGAAGGTCGGTTCGCGATCCATATCGATGACGATGCGCGTACGGGCGTCGTCACCTGCGATCCGAGCGCCATAGGCGAGCAAAGGGTCGGCTGCAGCCCCGGCGGGTCCGGACGGGACAAAGCTCATCAATATCGTCAGGGCGAAGGCCGCCATCGCAAATCGCAAAGCCCTCACGCCACTCTCCACCGCATGCCGCATTCCCTTTAACAAGTGCACAACGCGCCCCATATTGGTTTCGACGTTGTTTTTGAAGTCCCGATTGCGGGAACCAGGTCTGACGTAATGGGCGCCGGCTGACGATGCGCCTGAGAGAGAATCGCAACACATCCTCCCTCGCCCTCCTCATCCGAGGAATCCATCAATATTATGGCATACTTGGCTTTTCCCTTGCTATTGTGACAGATAAACCATACAACGCATATTAGGGTAGAAGTGTTGACGGGATAGAGTCGTCGCAACGGCAGCCGCCTCGAGTACCAGGCGCCATAAGCGGCATTCATCCGACGTCTGCAGTACTTCTGCTCCAAACAGTGGATATCTGAATTTCCGGTTTCAAACGGGAAATTCATCGGTGGAGAGCCACCAACCGCTCTTTAGAGAGCACATTCATCGGGCCCAGTCTTGTGGGTCTTAGGCATAGTCGATCTCGCTTGGTTACGGATGTCACCGCAGCAGCTTTTTCAAAAAGTGAACAGACCCCAGGGAACTAATGCCCCGGCCGCCGTCTGGATGCTGTCATCTCCGAATAACCAATCGCGACTTTCATTATCCGGTGCAGCAACTGCGGAATACATCCGGCCTGTCCAAGCGACAGGCAGGCCCCCCTCCGCTTGCCGGCGCCGAGGAGCACAGCTTTCATGGCAGACAAAATGCTTATCGATGCGTCTCACGAGGAAGAGACGCGCGTCGTTGTCGTTCGCGGGAACCGCATAGAAGAATTTGACTTCGAGTCCCAGCACAAGAAGCAGATACGCGGCAACATCTATCTTGCAAAAGTAACGAGGGTCGAGCCCTCGCTTCAGGCCGCTTTCGTCGATTACGGCGGTAACCGGCATGGCTTCCTGGCCTTTGCCGAAATTCATCCCGACTACTATCAGATCCCCCTCGCCGACCGGCAGGCGCTTCTGAGGGCGGAAGCCGAAGAGCATCGTCGCGACGATGATGTCGAGCATGTGGAAACCGCGCTCGATCTCTCACAGCAGGAACAGCCTGATATCGGCATCGTTCCCAAGGAGAGTGAAGAAGCCGAAGTGCCCGCCGCGATTGCGGAAGAGGCCCCTGCTGCTGAGGCAGTTGCCACAGCCGAAGAAGCAGCCCCGGCAAAGAAGGCCAAGCCGCGCCGCAGCCGCAAGAAGGTGGTGGCCGAAGCTCCTGCGGAAGAAGCCGCCCCCGAGGCAACCGCTACCGTCGATGCGCCGAGCGAAGACGAAGAAGGTTCTTCCGGCTCGATGGCTGCGATGGTCGAGACCGATTCGATCTCCGAGGACGTCACAGCCTCCAAGCGCCGTCACGATGACGACGACGATGACGATCACGACCATGAAGAAGAAGTGATCGAATCCGTTGGCGCCGAAGACGCAATGGAAGAAGTCCCGGACCGCGTGCAGCGCAAGCCGCGCAAGCAGTACCGTATTCAGGAAGTCATCAAGCGCCGGCAGATTCTGCTCGTGCAGGTGGCCAAGGAAGAACGCGGCAACAAGGGCGCGGCGCTGACCACCTATCTGTCGCTCGCAGGCCGTTACTCGGTCCTGATGCCGAACACTGCACGCGGCGGCGGTATTTCCCGCAAGATCACCAATCCGCAGGACCGCAAGCGCCTGAAGGAAATTGCAAAGATGCTCGAAGTGCCGCAAGGCATGGGCGTCATCCTGCGTACCGCCGGTGCCAACCGCACCAAGGTCGAGGTCAAGCGCGACTTCGAGTATCTGATGCGCCTGTGGGAAAACGTTCGGACGCTGACGCTCGCATCGACCGCTCCATGCCTCGTCTACGAGGAAGGCAGCCTGATCAAGCGCTCGATCCGCGACCTCTACAACAAGGATATCGGCGAGGTTATCGTTGCCGGCGAAGAAGGCTATCGTGAAGCGAAAGACTTCATGAAGATGCTGATGCCGAGCCACGCCAAGGTGGTTCAGCCCTACCGCGACATTCACCCGATCTTTTCGCGCTCCGGCATCGAGGCACAGCTCGACCGGATGCTGCAGCCGCAGGTAACGCTGCGTTCCGGCGGCTACCTGATCATGAACCAGACGGAAGCGCTGGTTTCGATCGACGTCAACTCCGGCCGCTCGACCCGCGAGCATTCGATCGAGGACACCGCACTTCAGACGAACCTGGAAGCTGCCGAAGAAATCGCGCGCCAGCTTCGCCTGCGCGATCTTGCCGGCCTGATCGTCATCGACTTCATCGACATGGAAGAAAAGCGCAACAACCGCGCTGTCGAGAAGAAGCTGAAGGAATGCCTCAAGAACGACCGCGCCCGCATTCAGGTCGGCCGCATCTCGCATTTCGGCCTCTTGGAAATGTCGCGTCAGCGCATCCGCGCATCGGTTCTCGAAAGCACGACGCAGATCTGCTCGCATTGCGGCGGCACCGGCCACGTTCGCTCGCAGTCTTCCGTTGCACTGCACGTTCTGCGTGGAATCGAAGAATATCTGCTCAAGAACACGACGCATGACATCACCGTGCGTACGACGCCGGATATCGCGCTGTATCTGCTCAATCATAAGCGCCAGACGATCATCGACTACGAGAACCGCTTCGGCGTCGCCATCGTCATCGATGCCGACAATGCCGTCGGTAACCAGCATTTTGCAATCGATCGTGGCGAGCCGGTTGCCAATCCGGTGAAGATCGAAAGCCTGTTCAACTTCGCGGCCATTCCGGACGACGATGATGACGACATCGTCATCGAGGCGGACGAGGAAGAAGACGAAGAGCTGGAAGAAAAAGCTGAAAGCAGCGAGCAGCAGCCTGCCGCCCGCTCTGAAAACAATGAAGGTAGCCGCAAGCGCAAGCGTCGTCGTCGTCGTCGCGGTCGCGGCAATGATGGTCAGGCCGGCGCATCTTCCGATGAAGTATCCGCTGCCGATGCTTCCGAGGATGCGGAAGAAGGCGACGAGAGCGACGATGATGCCGACACCGATGCCAGTGCATCCGGCAATGACGACGACGCGCAGCAGAAGCGCAAGCGCCGTCGTCGCGGCAAGCGGGGCGGCCGCCGCAATCGTGAAAACGAGGGTGGCGAGCAGGACGCAGGTAGCGAAGGCGAATCCGAATCCGGTGAAGCCGTCGAAGCCAATGCAGAGGGCGGAGAGGAAGTCGCCGTCACGGTAGCGGAAATCGCCGTTTCCGAAGCCGAAGCTGCCGTCGAGGCCCAGCCGGCCATGGCAGCAATCGAGACTGCAGCGACCGTCACGGAAGATGTGAAGCCTGCCAAGGGCCGTAGCCGCCGGAAGCCGAAGGCTGCCGCTGTCGAAACCTCTCCGGTCGAAACGCCGGCTGCAGAGGCTGCAACCGTGGCTGATGTCGAAACCGAGACGGTTGCCGAGATCGTGCAGACCTTGGACACCCCGAGCGAGACGGTTGCTGATGAATCTGCCGAGGAGGCAGCCAAGCCTGCACGCGCCAACCGCGAGTCGAATGTTGCTTCCTCTGCGCCGGTGGTTACGTCCAATCGCGCCAATGAAGGCGGCGACACCGACGGAGAGCCCAACAAGCCGAAGAAGGCCGGTTGGTGGCAGCGCCGCGGCTTCTTCTGAGAGAAGCCAATAGAAACTAATTGATTGTGATCCGGCCGTGGCGACGCGGCCGGATTTTCGTTTCTGCAGATCGGTGAGAGCTATTCCGCGAGAAAGCAGGCAGCGGCCTCCTGTCCAGAAATGCGCAAAGCCGCAGCATAGAGCTCTAAAGCGCCTTCATGAACGATTGTCGGCTCTGGGCCTGGAAATCACGCAGGAAACGGCATCCACGGCCTGCGAAATCACTTCCGCAGACGGGCACAACCCATTGATCGGGGATTCTATTTCAGCCAGTTGGCCATGCGCTCGGTGGCTTCTTCGATCTCGGCATTCGACCCGGCATAGGAGATCCGCATCACCCGATGCCCTTCGACGGGATCGAAATCGAGACCAGGCGTCGCAGCGACATTGATTTCCGCCAGCATCTTGCGCGCAAAGACCATGCTGTCATTGGTGAAACGGCTGACATCGACATAGGCGTAGAAAGCGCCATCCATAGGCGATGCGATGTGAAAGCCGATTTCCGGCAGGCGGCGCATCAGGAAATCGCGGTTGCGCCCATAGCTTTCGCGATAGACGTCGAGTTCGGCACCGGCTCCGAGCGCGGCCTCCGCAGCGATCTGGGAAAGTTCCGGCGCGGAAATATAAAGGCTCTGGGCGACGCGCTCGACGGGCCGCACCAGCCGCTCCGGCAATACCATCCAGCCGATGCGCCAGCCGGTCATGCAGAAGTATTTCGAAAACGAGTTGATGACGATGGCTTCGTCCGTCAACTCCAGCGCGCTCGTCTCTTCGCCGACGAAGGTGAGGCCATGATAGATTTCATCGGAGATAAAGGCGATCGAGCGATCGTCGCAATAGTCCGCGAGAGCTTTGAGCGCCGCCCTGCCCGTCACGGTGCCTGTGGGATTGGCGGGGCTTGCCAGCAGCACGCC
>NZ_JAELTU010000017.1 GCF_016429015.1 Rhizobium sp. ASV20 | reverse complement strand
GCCGCAATATCGCTACGAAGCTGCCTACAAGGCGCTTTCCGCCGGCAAGCATGTCTTCCTTGAGAAACCGCCGGGCGCAACCTTGAGCGAAGTGGCGGATCTTGAAAATCTGGCAAAAGCCAAGGGCGTCTCACTTTTTGCAAGCTGGCATTCGCGCTATGCACCCGCAGTAGAAGCGGCGAAATCCTTCCTCGCCGGAACGACCATCCACAGCACTCATGTGATCTGGAAGGAAGATGTTCGCCATTGGCATCCAAACCAGGAATGGATCTGGCAGGCCGGCGGTCTCGGCGTTTTCGATCCCGGCATCAATGCATTGTCGATCGTCACTCATATTCTGCCGCCGCTCTTCCTGACCGGCGCGACGCTGGAATTCCCTGAAAATCGCGATTCGCCGATTGCCGCCGACCTGCACTTCAAGAGCGGTGCTGGCCTTCCCGTTCACGCGGAATTCGACTGGCGGCAGACCGGCAAGCAGAGCTGGGATATCGTCGCCGAAACGGCAGCGGGCCAAATGGTCCTGGCCGATGGCGGCTCCAAGCTTTCCGTCAACGGCGAGCTGACTTTCTCGGCCCCGGAAGCCGAATATTCTTCGCTGTACCGCCGTTTTGCCGAGATCGTCAAAACCGGTACTTCGGACGTCGATATCTCGCCGCTGCGTCATGTCGCCGACGCCTTCATGCTCGGCAAACGCAAATTCGTCGAAGCATTTTACGATTGATACACACTTCCCGGTGAAGACAATACGCTCCGCAACGTGCTAGCGTGGCGTATAGTCCTCATCGGAGATGATGCCTATGGCATCGGAACATGAACAGTCCTTCGGGCTCGGCGTCGGTCACAAATCTGTCAGGCTCGCCGAGCCAAATCAAAGTTGGCACGAGGCTTATTTGCTGGAAGAGGCTGCCATCCGTGGTGCTCTCGGCGAACTTGCCGTTGATGTCCAGCATTTCGGCAGCACCTCCATTCCAGAGATCAAGGCCAAGCCGATCATAGATATCGCGGTGGGGGTACGGCACTTCGACGACGGCCTCGCCTGCATCGAACCGATGGCATCCATCGGCTACGTCTGTGCCGGTAGCAATATCGTTCCCGACGACCATATTTTCGGCCGCGACATCGCGGGAGACACCCGCACGCATCTGGTCCATGTCGTCGAATATGGTGGCCCGACCTGGCGAAACTTCCTTATGTTTCGCGACCGAATGCGCCGCGAACCGGAGCTGGCGCATGCCTATGAGGCGCTGAAAGTCGAACTCGCCGCCAAATACGCCAATGATCGCGCGGCCTACACCGCCGCGAAGAAGGATTTTATCCAGAAGATCCTTTCGGAAAGCGAATAGGACAGCTTCCCGCCACGCGCCAGAAGTTCAGGCCTTCTTTTCCCAACGGCCATCCTGCGTCTGCTGCCAATAGGTGAGGTTATGCCCCTCTCCCTTCAGGCGCTTCCACTGGGCGCGCGCACTTTCCAGCTGCTCCTGATCATAGCCGTCAAACATCAGCACGACGCGCTGATAAGCTCCAACGTCGGTGACTTCGGCGCCATCGATGAAGAAACGCACGGTGGCGCTATTTATATTGTCGGGCGAAATCGTCAGCAAAACCGGCTGGCGGCCTGCCGTCTCCTCTTCGTCGGTGCCATGCGGCAGGAAACTATCCTCACGATATGTCCAGAGATGGGTATCGAGAAGATCGCGCCGCGCGGGCTCGCGCAGCTGAACGGCGACCTTCCAACCGCGCTCGACGCTTTTGTCGAGCAGCGGCGGCAAGGCATCCTCGAGTTTCGATTCTGTCAGATGATAGAAGAGTACGTCTGTCATGCGGCCCCTTCTATCTTACAAAACCCGGCAGGTCACGATTCGTAGTTGGCCCGAACCAGTTCGTCGAGCAGGCGCACACCGAAGCCCGAACCCCAGGACTGGTTGATCTCGTCCTGAACCGACCCCATTGCCGTGCCGGCGATATCGAGGTGCGCCCAAGGCGTTTCCCCGACAAAGCGCTTGAGGAACTGGGCAGCGGTGATCGAACCCGCATAACGACCGCCGGAGTTCTTCATGTCGGCAAACTTGCTGTCGATGATCTTGTCATAGTCCTTGCCGAGCGGCATGCGCCACAAGCGCTCGTCGGTAACGAGACCGGCTGCCGTGAGCTCGCCCGCCAGCGCGTCGTCATTGCTGAAGAGGCCGGCCTGCAAATTGCCGAGCGCAACGAGGATGGCGCCGGTCAGCGTCGCCAGATTGATCATGAATTGCGGCTTGAAGCGATCGTTGGTGTACCAGAGCGCATCGCAGAGAACGAGGCGACCTTCGGCATCGGTGTTGATGATTTCGATCGTCTGGCCGGACATGGAGGTAACGATATCGCCCGGGCGCTGCGCATTGCCGTCAGGCATATTCTCGACCAGACCAATAACGCCGATAGCATTCACCTTGGCACCGCGGGCCGCAAGCGCGTGCATGAGGCCGGTGACGGCGGCCGCGCCACCCATGTCGCCCTTCATCTCCTCCATGCCGGCTGCCGGCTTGATGGAAATGCCGCCAGTGTCGAACACGACGCCCTTGCCGACGAAGGCAACCGGCTTGTCCTTCGCCTTGCCACCCTTCCACTGCATGATCACCAGACGCGGCGGACGGGCGGAACCTTGCGCCACGCCAAGCAGCGCGCCCATTCCAAGCCGGCGCATCTCTCGCTCCGTCAGGATTTCGACCTCGACGCCGAGTTTCTCCAGCTCCTTGGCCTTGGCTGCGAATTCGACCGGGCCGAGAATGTTCGGCGGCTCGTTGACGAGATCGCGCGCAAGAATCACACCGCCGGCGATCGCCTCGGATGCGGCGAAAAGCTTCTTGGCGGAAGCCGCTTCCTGGGTAACGATGGTGACCTTCACAGCCTTGCGGGAGCCGCTCTTCTCGTCCTCGTCGCTCTTCTTTGTCTTGTATGTATCAAAGCTGTAGGCCCGCAGCAGCATGCCCAGGGCAAAATCCGCGGCCTGCTTGGCGCCGACGTCGACGCCAGGCGCATCGACGAAAATGGCGACCTTCTCGACATTGCGAATCTTCCCGGCTGCGCTGCCGCCGAGCTTCAGCCAGTCATGGGCGGCGACATCCTTCGCCTTGCCTGTGCCGACAACGATGATCCGGTCAACGGGGGCGCCTGCGGGAGCGATGATATCAAGGCTGCTCAACGCCCTGCCCTTGAAGCCGGATACCGGCGCGGCTTTGGCGAACACATTGGCAGGATCGGCGCTCTCGGCGCCTGCGGGCAAATCTCCATCCGTACCCTTCAAAAGGATGGCCAGACCACCGCTGAGGCGAGCCGACTTGGCGAAGGAAATCTCGAATTTCACAGACATCTCTGCTCCACTAAATACGCATATTAATCAGGTGAATTTCTATACAACCATCATTCAAGGTTTCATTTGGGAATACAAGCGATTGGCGGCGTATTCCCGGAGGAAGCGGATTGACGGCCACATATTTCCTGTCATTCAATGCGGCTAGATTGGTAAGGCTGGCATTTCGCGGAGCCTGGCGACATTAGTTTTCCTGCGAAAGGCAATCTTGATCACAGACTCCAACAGCCCGAGCGGCAACGGTCGTTTTCCCGAGTTTCTGCGTCCACGCAACGCTGGCGATGCTTTCATCAGCCTCTTTTGCCTCTGGTGGGGTCTGTTGGGTTTGTTTTCGCTCTTTCCACAAATCGACCTTGCGGTCGCGAAGATATTCTTCGTGCCCACGCAATGTCTGGTACCGTCGAAACCTGGGCAAATCTGCGGATTTTTCTCCTACAGCGACGATCGAACCCTGCGGCTGCTTCGGGAAGCGTTTCTCGATCTGCCCTATATTGTAGCATTCGTTCTCGTCTGGATGCTGTTCAAATGCTGGCAGCATCATGGAGCAACCTTCAACAGCCTCAGAGCAAGAAATCTCAAGATCGCACTCGGCTCACTGTTGATCGGCCCGGTCCTGATCGTCAATCTTTGGCTGAAGGCCTTCTCTGGCCGCCCGCGACCGCGGCAGACCGATTTATTCGGCGGCACCCTCGACTTCGTCCAGGCCGGCTCCTTCGCCGGTAAATGTGTCAGCAACTGCTCGTTCATTTCCGGTGAAGCGGCTTCGGCAGGCTGGCTGTTTTGCCTGATCTTGATCATACCGCGGCCGATGCGCTCTGTCGTAGCGCTGCCGATTGCCGTCGTTTCACTGCTGATTCCGGCGCTGAGAGTGGCTTTTGGCGCGCATTATCTATCGGATGTCGTGCTTGGCTGGCTGTCTTCGCTCGTCGTGTTCGCCGCTCTGCTGGCATTATCTCAAACAACACACAACAGAAGAATCTCGGAAAATTAACGATTTTTTCGCAAGTTGGTTGTCGCCAAAAAAACGCAAACAGCGTAGATGAGGATGGAATCTCTGTCGGCTCGCCCGGCGAGTGTTGCGTTTAAGGGCCGGCATGAAGTTATTCGAAACCTATATCGTACGGCGTGCCGGTATGATGTTCCTGGTGGCGTTGCTGCCGGTGCTCGCTATTATTTGGACCACTCAGGTCCTGCAGCGCATCAACCTCGTAACGGACAGCGGTCAGTCGATGGGATCGTTCGCGATGCTCGCGACCCTTATCCTGCCGACGATCATTCCGATCGTCCTGCCTTTCGCGCTCGTCATCGGCATCACTCAAACACTAACCGCCATGAACAGCGATTCCGAGCTGACCGTCATGGAGGCAGCCGGCGCCAAGCGCAGCATCATAATCCGCCCGATCATGATTCTCGCCATCGTGGTCAGTGCGTTTTCATTTTTTGTGGACAATGTCGTCGAACCCAAGGCCCGTGTCGCCGGCCGCCAGATGGTAGCGGAGGCCTATGCCGACCTTCTGTCGACTGTGATCGAAGAAAAGAACTTCCGACGCATTGAAGACGGGCTTTACGTACAAATCTCGCAGCGCATGTCAGGTCGAATCCTTAAGGGGCTCTTCGTCGTCGATTCCCGCGACCCCTCCTTCGACCTCATCTATTACGCCAAGGAAGGCGCCGTTGATCCGAGCGGCACATCCCTGTTGATGAAAGATGGCGAAGTTCATCGCAAAACCGCAGATGGCAACGTCTCCGTCATCAAGTTCGATTCCTACTCCTTCGACCTCTCGGATATGACCCAGAGCCGTGGTCAGGCGACCTTGCGCGCCAGCGACCGCAGCCTCGGCTTCCTGCTCAATCCGGACCCGAATGATCCCGACGTCAAAGCGCGCCCGGGCAACTATCGGTCAGAACTGCATCGCCGTCTCAACGAGTGGGCCCTTCCAGCCATATTTGCCTTGATCTCGCTCGTGATCGCCGGTGATGCGCGCTCGCATCGCGAGGCTCGGCTGCATCCGATGGTGTCGGCGCTGACGATTGCTTTTGCTCTACGTTGGGCCGATTTCTATGCAGCGAACCAGATCGACAACAACCCTAATTTCGTCGGCGTTCTCTACGCCATTAACATTCTTTCCGCTCTCATCGCCACTGCTCTGCTATTGCGTAACCGCAAGATGACGATGCCGGTCACGATCCGTAACCGCCTCAGCAATTGGAGGCAGAGAATCCAAGATCGAATGCCGACGGCACCGGACGGTTCGAACGGGAGCGGCGCATGATTTTCGGAACGCTCGGACGCTATTTCTTCGGCCGCTACATCGTAACGACATTCTGGTTCTTCCTCGGCGTCGTGTCGATCGTCTACCTCGTCGATTTCAGCGAAAATGCCGGCCGGCTTTCCGGCCTGCCTGGCTACACGGTTTCGCTCGGTCTCGTGATGACGGCTGTCAGATTGCCGCTCATTCTGCAGCAGACAGTGCCATTTATTGCGCTTTTCGTCGGTATGACGGTTTTGATCGCGCTCAACCGGCGCCGCGAACTGGTCATTGCTCGCGCCGCGGGTATTTCCGTCTGGCAGTTCATGACGCCGTTTGTTGTGGGCGCCTTTTGCGTGGGATTGCTGACCACGCTCGCCCTCAATCCGATTGCAGCTTGGGGACAACGCCAGGCGGAAACGATGGAAGCTGATCTGCGCGGCGACCCTTCCTATCACAATCGGCTTTCCGTTCCGTGGCTGCGTCAATCGAACGGAAAAGACGACACGATCATCGGCGCGAAGGCCATCCTGGACAATGGAACGACCCTGATGGGTGTCGTGTTTATCCACTTCGATTCACAGGGAAACATTATTTCCCGACAGGACGCGCAGTCGGCAAAGTTGGAAGATGGTTACTGGCTTCTTAACAACGTCGTCGAGCGTCGGCCCGGTGAGATACCGGATCACAAGAGCTCGGTACAGGTTCGTACGAATCTGAAACAGGATTTCGTATCTCAGCGCCTGGCGCAGCCGGAAACCATTGCTTTTTATGATCTTTCTAATCGAATAAAGGTCGCGCGGTCCTTCGGCATCTCGACCAATGCACTTGAAACACAGTTTTATTCGCTCGCATCGCAGCCACTCCTTCTAGTGGCGATGACGCTGATCGCAGCAACTGTGTCCCTAAAATTCAGCAGATTCAACCAATCGCGTTCCGTGATTCTGGGTGGAATCCTCTCAGGCTTCGTGCTTTATGTTGTCACCGTGCTTGTAAAGGCATTCGGGAGCAGCGGAGTGGTTCCTCCCTTCGTGGCGACATGGGTACCCGTGATCGTCGCATTGGCATTCGGAGCAACGATCCTGCTTCATCAGGAGGACGGCTAAGTGGCGGCAGGCAACCGCGAGAGTATCAGAAATATTGTGGCTGCCCTCATCACGGGCACGGCCGCATGCGCATATGTTATGAGTCCGGTCGTCGCGTACGCCCAGTCTAATAATGACAACAACAATGGCGGCACTGGTGCTGTGACCTCTCCCGTAAAGGTCAACGTGCCGGAGGGCTCGAAACTTGTCCTCTCGTCCAATGAACTGACCTATAACAAGGATGCACAGATCGTCACCGCTATCGGTGCCGTTCAAATCAACTATGGCGGCTATAAGATGGTCGCCCAAAAGGTTGAATATAATCAGAAAACCGGGCGGATGATGGCTCTCGGCAATGTCGAGCTGATCGCTCCGGACGGCAACCGCATGTACGGTGACAAGATGGATGTCACCGACAGTTTTTCCGATGGCTTCGTGAACGCATTGCGCGTCGAAATGCCCGACAATACCCGCATGGTCGCCGAGAAGGGCGAGCGTGTGGGCGGCACGCAGATGATTCTAACGAAGGGTGTCTATACGGCCTGTATGGCCTGCTCCGAGCAAGGTCGCGCGCCGCTGTGGCAAGTCAAGGCACAGCGCGTCATCCAGAATGGCGTCACCCATACCATTCGTCTTGAGCATGCTCGCTTCGAGTTGTTCGGTCATCCGATCGCCTATGTCCCGTGGATCGAGGTTCCGGATAACACGGTAAAGCGCAAGTCGGGCTTCCTGTTTCCGTCAGCTAGCATCTCGCAGCGCCTCGGCTTTGGCTTGAAGGTTCCTTACTACTACGTCATCTCGCCCAGCATGGATGCCACGGTCACGGCCACCGGCTATACCAACCAAGGGCTGCTGCTTGAAGGCGAATTCCGTCAACGACTTGAAAACGGCACGCATACTTTGCGCGTTGCTGGCATCAGTCAGATGGATCCCGGAACGTTTACCGCAGGCACCAGCGACGCCGAGCACAAGACACGTGGCATGATCGCCTCCAAGGGGGACTTCAGGATCAACCCGCGCTGGACCTTCGGTTGGGATGTTATGTTGCAGAGCGACAATAACTTCTCGCGTACTTATGGTCTGGATGGTATTAGCCAGAGCACACATACAAACCAGGCTTATTTGACCGGCATCGGAAAGCGCAACTATTTCGATATGCACGCTTTCTACTATAACGTGCAGAACGCAGATAACAGCAACACAGCGCAAAAGCAGCAGGCCTACGTCTATCCGAGTATCGACTACCATTATGTCGATCCGAAATCGGTTTATGGCGGAGAACTGTCGGCGACGACGAATTTCACGCACCTTTCGCGTGACAAGACGTCTGTGCTTGATGCAACCAGCGCTCTCGGCGATTCGAGCCTCAACGACCGTTACCTCGGCCTTAAGGGCGACTATACGCGCCTGAGTACTGAACTGCAGTGGCAGCGCACCTTCACCACCGATGAGGGACTGGTGTTGACGCCGCTGGCTGCGGCTCGAGGCGATGTCTACGGCCTCGACATGAATGCCCCGGGCGTCGGCACTTACTCCGGCAACTATGACAACAGCGACTATGCGACACGTGGCATGGTCACCGCCGGCCTTGAAGCCAAGTATCCGTTCCTCATCACGACCAACAACAGCACACATGTGTTCGAACCGATCGCGCAGGTCTACGTGCGTCCGGACGAACAGCTTGGCGGCCGGTTGCCGAATGAGGATGCACAGAGCTTCGTATTCGACGCGACCAACCTGTTCGATCGTGACAAGTTCTCCGGCTTCGACCGGGTAGAGGGCGGCACACGAGCCAATCTGGGTTGGCGCTATACCGGCAGCTTCGACAGCGGCTACCGGTTGCAGCATATCTTCGGCCAGTCCTACCAGCTCGCCGGCCGCAATTCGTTTGCGACCACAGACCTCGCCGGCGTTGGCTCAGATTCGGGACTTGAAACGACCCGATCCGACTATGTCACGATGTTCGGCTTGACCACGCCGCAGGGTATCTCGCTGTCCACCTCCTATCGCTTCGATGAGAAGGATTTCGCCTTCCGCCGCGGCGACACTTCGGTCGGCTTCGCAAACGACATATTCCAGACCTCCTTGATCTACACCCATATCGCTGCCCAACCGCAATATGGCTTCACGAGCAATCAGGATGAAATCCAGTCCCGCGCTCAGATCAAGTTCAAGGAATACTGGTCGGTTTTCGGAACGGTCAGCTACGACATCAATAACGGTCAGTTCACGCGTCAGGGCGTAGGCCTCTCGTATGAAGACGAATGCACGATCTTCACGATCTCATTCCTCGACAAGAAGGATTCGACCGCGCAGGCTGCCAGCGATTGGTCTGTCGGTGCCCGCATCACCTTCCGCACGCTTGGCGACGTCAACCTCGGCAATGTGCAGAACGCAACATTCTGATATATAGAAAAACATTGGATAAAGCCGGCTTCGCAGCCGGCTTTATTATTGCAACGCGGACCGCCATTCCCTTTGCGTCATTGTTTCGCCGCAAGGATTTTGCAATTCATCGCGCCTGAGGTAGACATATGGCCCAAACTTGCCGTATTGCGCCTAAGGCGTGCCGATATGGCGCATGCCGCTAGAAATACCTTTGGGAAGGGGTAGTTGATGTTTTCTGGAAAGACACCGATTCGCGCTCTGATGTTAGGAGCCGCAGCCCTGGTCATGGCAAGCTTCGCCGTGCCGAGCAGCGATGTCGCTTTCGCGGCAAGTGAGGTAAAAGTCCTTGTCAACAGCCAGGTCATCACATCGGGCGATATCGCCAAGCGTGTCAACTTCCTGAAGTTGCAACGCCAGAAGGGTGACCTCAACAAACTGGCGAAAGAACAGCTTGTCGATGAGACTCTGAAGCGGTCGGAAATCTCCCGCCTTCGTATGTCGGTATCGACGACGGAAGTCGACGCTGCCTTCGGTCGCTTTGCTGCCAGCAACAAGATGTCAACCCAGCAGCTCAGCCAGATCCTCGACAAAATGGGCGTGACGGTCGATCACTTCAAATCCTATATCGCCATTTCCATGAGCTGGCCACGCGTGGTCAACGCCCGCTTCGGCTCAAGCAGCCGCCTCTCGAACGACGCTCTCGTCACCCGCATGACGGAGAACAAGACGAAGCCGGTCACGACGGAATATTTCCTGAAGCAGATGGTTTTCGTTGTCCCGGCAGCAAAGCGGAACGCCATTCTGAAGTCGCGCAAGGCCGAAGCTGATGCATCGCGCGCCAAATTCCCAGGCTGCGATCAGGCAAAGGTCTTTGCCGCAACCATGCGAGATGTTTCCGTACAGGATCTTGGCCGCGTGCTCGCACCTGATGTTCCGGAAATCTGGAAGCCGTTGCTCGAAAAGGCATCCGGCAATACGACGGCAACTGTCGTTACCGACCGTGGCGTCGAATACATTGCCATATGTTCGCAGCGTCAGGTCAACGATGACGTCGCCGCAGCGGCTGTGTTCCGCGCTGAAGACATCGGCAAGAACAACGCACAAGGCGTCAGTGCAAACGACAAGAAGTACATGGACGAGCTGCGCTCCAAGGCGCAGATCGTCTATCGCTGATCGCCAATGCCCCCGCGCCCATCCATTCCCCTGGCGCTCACGCAAGGGGATCCGGCAGGCATAGGCCCGGACATCACGCTCGCCGCCTGGCTGCGCCGCGGCGAGCTTGAGCTGCCTCCCTTCCTGTTTCTTGGCGACCCGGCCGTTCTCGCCGCACGGGCTTCACAGCTGGGTCTGAACGTGCCGTTAAAGCAGGCCGATCCGGCCGACGCCTGCGATATCTTTCAAGATGCCCTGCCGGTTCTCTCGATCGATGCAGGAACGACCGTCGTCGCAGGAGAGCCGCACGTCAAAACGGCACAAGCGACTATTGCCGCTATTGAGATGGGCGTTTCGCTCAGCATGGGCGGCAAGACATCGGCAATCGTCACCAATCCGATCGCCAAGTCTGTCCTCTATGACGCAGGCTTCGGCTTTCCTGGTCACACCGAGTTTCTGGCGGATCTTGCAATGCGTGCGACAGGCAAGCCGGTGATGCCGGTGATGCTTCTCGCCGGCCCGAAGCTCCGCGCCATCCCGGTTACCATCCATATTCCCCTGAAGGATGTGCCGCAGGCGCTGACCTCCGATCTTATTGCCGAGACCTGCAGGATCACCGACCACGATCTGCGCACCCGTTTCGGCATTGCCAAGCCGCGTCTCGCGGTCGCCGGCCTCAATCCGCATGCCGGAGAGAATGGTGCGCTCGGCAAGGAAGACGACGAAATCGTCAGGCCGGCGATCGATATCCTCCGCACTGAAGGGATCGATGCCTTTGGCCCCCTGCCCGCCGATACAATGTTCCATGACGATGCTCGCCGCCGATACGATGTCGCCATATGCATGTATCACGATCAGGCACTGATCCCGGCCAAGGCGCTCGGCTTCGATGATTCCGTCAACGTAACGCTCGGGCTGCCATTCGTCCGCACCTCGCCGGATCACGGCACGGCCTTTGGCATTGCCGGGAAGGGCATTGCCAAAGAGACTAGCCTGGTTGCCGCCCTCAAGCTGGCGCGGGACATCAGCAGCAAGACTGGAAACAACCACTGATGGCTGCTCTCGATGGTCTGCCGCCCCTTCGCGACGTGATCCAGCGCCATGGCCTGGACGCACGCAAGGCGCTCGGCCAGAACTTCCTGCTCGATCTCAACCTGACCCAGAAGGTTGCCCGCACAGCAGGCTCTCTGGACGGTGTCACCGTTTTCGAGGTCGGCCCCGGACCCGGCGGTCTGACGCGCGCGATCCTGGCGCTCGGCGCGGCCAAAGTCATTGCCGTCGAGCGCGATGCTCGCTGCCTGCCTGCATTGGCCGAGATCGCCGACCATTATCCGGGCCGGCTCGACGTTATCGAGGGTGATGCGTTGAAGACGGATTTTGCGGCTCTTGCTCCGCAAGGACCGGTCAAGATTATCGCCAATCTGCCCTATAATGTCGGTACGCAGCTTCTTGTGAACTGGCTCCTGCCGGCGCAATGGCCGCCTTTCTGGCAGTCGCTCACTCTGATGTTCCAGAAGGAAGTCGGCCAGCGGATCGTCGCACAGGAAGACGACAATCACTACGGGCGCCTTGGCGTGCTCTGTGGCTGGCGCACGCAAGCGCAGATGGCTTTCGACATCTCGCCCCAGGCCTTCACGCCGCCACCGAAAGTAACGTCGAGCGTGGTGCATCTGACACCGAAGGAAAATCCCATTCCTTGCGCCGTCGAGAAGCTTGAGATCGTGACGCAGGCCGCTTTCGGCCAGCGTCGTAAGATGCTGCGGCAGAGCCTGAAGCCGATCGGCGGAGAAGCACTGCTGCTCAGGGCAGATATCGACCCTCAGCGCCGTGCGGAGACACTTTCCGTGGAAGAGTTCTGCCGGTTGGCAAACTGCCTCTGATCAAAATCAGAGGCTTCGCCGTCTTCAAAGCTTCGGCGTCTCTTCCAGCAAATCCCGAACGAAATCGAACATGCCGTGGCGGCGATCGCGACGCAGGCGCTCGGCCTTGACGATCGACTGGACGGCATCGAAGGCAACGTTCAAATCGTCATTGACGATGACGTAGTCATATTCGCGCCAATGCCCGATCTCGGCCCGCGAATTGGCAAGACGCATGGCGATGACCTCTTCGGAATCCTCTGCCCGGCGATGCAGGCGCGATTGCAGCTCCGTCATGGTCGGCGGCAGCACGAAGATGGAGACGACATCCGCCGGCATCTTCTCCTGCAGCTGTTGTGCACCCTGCCAGTCGATGTCGAAGAGCATGTCGCGTCCCTCGGACATCGCCGTTTCCACAGGCTCACGTGGTGTGCCGTAGAAATTACCATGCACTTCGGCCCATTCGAGCAGCGAATCTGAATCGCGAAGACGCTCGAACTCGCGCTGCGAGACGAAATGGTAATGGACGCCTTCGATCTCGCTCGGCCGGCGCTGCCGGGTCGTGACGCTAACCGAGAGGCTCACCTGCTTGTCTTTATCAAGCAAGGTGCGCGCGATCGTTGATTTGCCTGCACCTGACGGAGAGGAGATGGCAAGCATCAGCCCCCGGCGGGCAATTGGAACGGATGTGGATGTCGCCGGCTTCATGGCCTACTCCAAATTCTGGACCTGTTCGCGGAACTGGTCGATGACCACCTTCAACTCGATGCCGGCAGCGGTGACAGCGGCGGCATTCGACTTGGAGCAGATGGTATTCGATTCCCGGTTAAATTCCTGTGCAAGAAAATCGAGCTTGCGGCCAACTGGCCCGCCCTTCGAAATAAGATCGCGCGCTGCCGCTACATGAGCCTTGAGGCGATCAACCTCTTCGCGAAGATCGGCCTTGGTGGCAAGGAGGGCGGCTTCTGCATGAAGCCTGTCGCGGTCAAGGCCAGACGACCCTTCAAGGAGCATCGCGACCTGTGCAGCCAGCCGCGTTGCGATCTCCTGCGGCGAGCGCGAGGGATCGCGCTCGACTGTGTTCGTCAGGGTCTCAATCGTCGCGACCTGGCCGAGCAAGACCTGCCCCAGTGCCTGCCCTTCCCGGCCCCGCATGTCGCGAAGATCTGCAAGGGCTGCTGCCAGGCCGGCCATGATATCGGCATCGCGCGCGGCAAGCGTCTCTTCGCTTTCCTCGGCTTCCTTGAATTCCACCAGGCCACGAACCGCCATGAGGCTATCCAGGCGCAACGGCGCGGGATCGATGATACCGGCAAGCTGATCCCGCAAGGCGAGCACGGCTGCAAGTGCATCCTGGTTTACGACGACCTCGACCCGACTATCCTCGACCGACAAGGACAGACCGACCTGGAGATTGCCACGGGAGAACCGATCGGAGATTAACTTGCGGACATCCGTCTCCAGCCGCTCCAGTCCCTGCGGCAGACGCAGCCGGACATCCAGCCCCTTGCCGTTTACCGACCGCAACTCCCACGCCCAGCGACCGCGCCCGCTCGTTCCCTCACGCCGGGCAAAACCGGTCATGGACTGCAATGCCATGCAAGCCTCCGAAAATTCCTATCCCCTATCCGTCGAAAATCATCGGATTACGGATCAATGTAAAGTGAAACCGCGCCATGATCTTCGCCGAAGCCATGGCGCAACAAGGATCAGTTGGTCTTCTTCTTCTGCTGGGCGCCAGAGCCTGGAGCCGTGGTGCCATCATCAGGCTGACCGTCGACGGCAATGGAGCTCGGATCTTCGCCCTTTTCGGCGACAAGCTTGCGCCAGCGCTTGACGTTGGCATTGTGCTCTTCCAGCGTCGCTGCGAACACGTGGCCGCCCGTGCCGTCGGCAACGAAATAGAGATCCTGCGTCTTCCAGGGATTGGCGACGGCTTCGAGCGCATCCTTGCCCGGATTGGCGATCGGCGTCGGCGGCAAACCCTTGATGATGTAAGTATTATAAGGCGTCTCCTTCTTCAGATCCGACTGGAAGATCGGACGATCGGAAGGCTTTCCCTCACCGCCGAAGAGACCATAGATGATCGTCGGATCCGACTGCAGGCGCATGCCCTTGCCGAGACGGTTGAGGAAGACGGAGGCGACGTGAGCGCGCTCGTCCGCAAGGCCGGTTTCCTTTTCGACGATAGAGGCAAGCGTCACGAAATCCTGCTTGTTCGCCAATTGCACGCTTGAATCGCGGCGCTCCCAGATCTGGTCGACCAGCTTCTTCTGTGCGCCAGCCATCTGATCGACGATTTCGGTCCGCTTGGTGCCGCGCGTGAATTTGTAGGTATCGGGTCTCAGGCTACCCTCGGGCGGCAGCGCCGACGGCAAATCGCCTTCCAGCACGGTATCGGCCTGCAGCTTGTTGAAAATCTGTCGGACAGTCAGCCCTTCAGGCAAGGTCACCGAATAAAGGATTGATTTGCCTGATTTTAGCAGCTCCATGATGTCCTTCATGGAGGCGCCCGCCTTGATCTCGTACTCACCGTTCCGCAGCTTTTCATCATGCAGATAAGTAGTCGTCAGCCAACGGAAGATGCGTTGATCGGTGATGATGTTGTTTGATTCCAAACGATTGGCGATCTCGTTCAGGCCGGCGCCATTGCGCACGATGAAATTCGTGTTCGTCGTCAACGGACCCGGGCTCTGATAAACCGAGAAGGCATAATAGGTGCCTGCGACCGCTGCGACGACGACAAAAACCACAAGAGTCATCAGAAAATTCAGGAAGATGACCATCTGGCTGCGGGCTTTGCGGGAACGCTTCGGCGGATCCGGAACACGCTCCGGACGCAGGGCTTCACTTGCCGATTTGGGTATGATCGGCCCCTTCTGTCCGTTCGGAGTTCCGTTGCTCTGGTTCGTATCGCTCACCGGCAATCCTTCCTTTTCTAGTTGCCTGCTCTTTGGCCAAGCAATGCGGCAAAAAACAGGTTTAGAAGATAAGGCGGAGCCTGCAGAGGCTCCGACTTAGACCGATCAGACATTACCGCGATGCGTCATTGCGATGCATGCAAGTCCGGTAACGTTCGGGAACGGCGCGCAGGCTTGCCGAAGAACACTCCCGCTTTCGCAGTTACGAGCCGTTATTATGCCTCATAACGGCGCAGGACAAGCGACGCATTGGTGCCGCCGAAGCCGAAGGAATTCGACAGCGCTACATTGACGTCCCGCTTGCGGGCCTTGTGCGGAACGAGATCGATAGCGGTCTCGCGTTCCGGATTGTCCAGATTGAGCGTCGGTGGAACGATGTTGTCGCGAATGGCAAGCGTCGCGAAAATCGCCTCGATCGCGCCTGCAGCACCGAGCAGATGGCCCGTCGCAGACTTGGTAGACGACATCGAAATCCGCGATGCAGCGTCACCGACCAATCGCTCGACAGCGCCGAGTTCGATCGTGTCCGCCATCGTCGATGTGCCGTGAGCGTTGATATAGTCGACATCAGCCGGCGTCAGCCCGGCCCGCTTCAGGGCCGACGTCATGCAGCGGAATGCGCCTTCGCCATCTTCCGACGGAGCGGTGATATGGTGGGCGTCGCCCGAAAGACCGTAGCCGACGACTTCAGCGTAAATCTTGGCGCCGCGCGCCTTGGCATGCTCCAGTTCTTCCAGCACGACGATACCGGCGCCCTCACCCATGACGAAACCGTCACGATCGCGGTCATAAGGACGCGAAGCCTTTTGCGGAGTATCGTTGAAGTCGGTCGAGAGTGCTTTGCAGGCGGCAAAGCCGGCGAGCGAGATACGGCAGACTGGAGCCTCCGCGCCACCTGCCACCATGACATCAGCATCGCCGAGTATGATCAGCCGGGCTGCATCGCCAATGGCATGGGCGCCTGTGGAGCAGGCCGTCACGACCGCATGGTTCGGACCGCGCAGCTTGTGGCGAATGGAGACCTGACCGGAAACGAGATTAATGAGGCGTCCCGGGATGAAGAAGGGCGAGATACGGCGCGGACCTTTGTCGCGCAGCGTATAGCCGGCTTCGACGATACCTTCGAGACCGCCGATACCGGAGCCGATCATGACGCCCGTAGCGATCTGATCCTCGTCCGTTTTCGGATGCCAGCCGGCATCGGCCAGCGCCATGTCGGCGGCTGCCATGCCGTAAATGATGAAAGGGTCGACCTTGCGCTGCTCTTTCGGCTCCATCCAGTCGTCGGCATTGAATGTGCCGTCGGTGCCGTCACCAACCGGAATGCGGCAAGCAATCTTTGCAGCGAGGTCTTCGACCTCGAATTCGGTCACGAGGCGTGCACCATTATGGCCGGCGATCAAACGCGACCAAGACACCTCCGTGCCGCAGCCCAAAGGTGATACCATGCCGGTACCCGTGATAACGACACGTCTCATCGCCCGCAGACCCCCGTCTTTTTATGATGATATGCGTATAAATATGCTTCGTCCGGCGTCGCAGGACGAAATAGGGCGGACTCTTCAGCCCGCCCCTTCAAAAAGCGCAGAGGATTAGGCCTGAGCCTTCTCAATGAACTTTACCGCGTCGCCGACCGTCAGGATCGAGTCAGCAGCGTCGTCCGGAATTTCAACGCCGAATTCTTCTTCGAAAGCCATGACCAGTTCGACCGTGTCGAGCGAGTCCGCACCCAGATCGTCGATGAAGCTTGCGCTTTCAACAACCTTGTCGGCGTCAACGCCAAGATGATCAACAACAATTTTCTTTACGCGTTCTGCGATATCGCTCATGTCGGTTTCCTCGACCTTATATCCTGATCAGAATGCCCTGTGACATCCCTACCTATTCAAACCTGCAGCATCTGTCCTGACGCCGCTGGCAAACCCGTTCAACCCGGCATTGAGATCCGGTCCAGCGCCTTGAATGCGGCCCAGTCCGTCTGCATTTTCCGGACGACTGTTCACAGTCATGGCCCGCTTAACACGGTTTAAGTCCGTCGCAAAGCCAGAAAATAGCCGGCTCCGGGTTGCTCAACATGCTATTGGAGGGAAAGTTCCCTCCAATAGCAATTCCTTTAGATCATAGCCATGCCGCCGTTGACATGGATTGTCTGACCCGTGACGTAGCTGGCTTCCGAGGAAGCGAGATAGGCGACGGCGGAAGCGACTTCCGCACCCGTGCCCATGCGCTTCATGGGAATGGCTCCCATGATGGCTTCCTTCTGCTTGTCGTTCAGCTTGCCCGTCATCGCGCTTTCGATAAAGCCCGGAGCGACACAGTTGACCGTGACGTTACGGGTGGCGATTTCCTGGGCCAGCGACTTGGTGAAGCCAACCATGCCGGCCTTGGAGGCGCAGTAGTTGGCCTGGCCGGGATTGCCCGTCACACCGACGACGGAGGTGATGTTGATGATGCGACCGTAACGGCGACGCATCATCGGATGGGTCAGCTCGCGCGTCAGACGGAAGACAGCCGTGAGGTTGACTTCCAGAACCGCGTCCCAATCGTCGTCGCTCATGCGCACGAAGAGGCCATCCTTGGTGATGCCGGCATTATTGACGAGGATATCGACGCCGCCGAGTTCCTCTTCCGCCTTGACGCCAAGCGCCTTCACCTCGTCGCGATCCGACAGGTTGGCCGGGAAGATCTTGACGCGATCGCCGAGTTCTGAGGCCAGCGTCTCCAGCTTTTCGACACGCGTGCCATGCAGGCCGACGATGGCGCCCTGCTTGTGCAGCAGCCGGGCGATTTCCTCGCCGATGCCGCCGGATGCGCCGGTTACCAGGGCCTTGCGGCCGGTCAAATCAAGCATGTGTTTCCCTCGCTTCTAGATTTTCAGCCGAGCAGTGCGGCAAGCGCCGTGTCGATATCGGCGGCATTGTTGACGGCAATGCCGTTGACCGACTTGTCGATGCGGCGGGCCAGGCCCGTCAGCACCTTGCCGGCGCCGATCTCGTATAATGTCGTGACATTGTTGGCGGCAAACCATTCCACCGTCTCGCGCCAGCGCACCTGGCCGGTGACCTGTTCGACCAGCAGCCTGGCGATCTCATCAGCATCCGTCACCGGAGCAGCCTTGACGTTTGCAATAACAGGCACGACAGGATTGGCCTTGGCGACGCCGGCAAGCGCTTCGCGCATGGCTTCGGCGGCCGGCGCCATCAGCGTCGAATGGAAAGGCGCGGAGACCGGCAACAGGATGGCGCGCTTGGCACCCTTGGCAGTCGCAAGCTCAGCAGCCTTCTCGACCGGAGCTTTCTCGCCGGAGATGACGATCTGACCGCCGCCATTGTCGTTGGCGATCTGGCAGGCGCCCAGCGCAGAAGCTTCCGCACAGACAGCGACGACATCAGCATGTTCGAGGCCGATAATCGCAGCCATCGCACCGACACCGACAGGAACAGCCGCCTGCATGGCGTTGCCGCGAATGCGCAGCAGGCACGCAGTGTCGGCAAGCGAGAAGGTGCCGGCGGCACAGAGAGCGGAATATTCGCCGAGCGAATGACCGGCCACATAAGCGACCTTGCTCTTCAGATCGAAGCCACGCGCCTGCAGCACACGAATGACAGCCATAGAGACTGCCATCAGCGCCGGCTGCGCATTGGCCGTCAGCGTCAGCTTGTCTTCCGGGCCGTTGAAGATGACGTCGGAGAGCTTTTCACCGAGCGCTTCATCGACTTCTTCGAAGACGGCACGCGCCTCGGCGAAATTGTCGGCGAGATCCTTGCCCATGCCAACGGCTTGGCTGCCCTGACCGGGAAATGTGAAAGCAACAGTCATTATAAAGCGTCCTTTTGGGGGTCGTTTTGCTTCCCAATGACATTGTTTGCGGTGGAGTCAATAGCGCAAGTCCCGGAGCCACAAGCTTTTGCGCTTGCGAAACAGTTTGATTTTCTTCTTGCGCTTGCTCAATTCGAGCCTAAATTCCCCCGATCCCCTCCCTCAGGTTTTTCGTCCGTTTTCCAAGGTTTTCCCATGAAATATAACAATTTAGGCCGCGCTGATATTTCCGTCTCGCAGATCTGTCTGGGTACAATGACCTGGGGCACGCAGAATAGCGAAGCCGAGGCGCATGAGCAGATGGATTATGCCGTCAGCAAAGGCATCAATTTCTTCGATACCGCCGAAATGTACCCGACCACACCCGTTGGCCCGGAGACGCAAGGGCGCACGGAAGAATACATCGGTACATGGTTCGAGAAGACCGGCAAGAGGAAGGACGTGGTGCTCGCCACCAAGGTCGCCGGTCCCGGCCGTGAATATCTGCGAGGGGGACAGGGGCCTGATGCAGCCAATATCAATGCAGCGATCGACGCCAGCCTGAAGCGGCTGAAGACCGATTACATCGACCTCTATCAGGTCCACTGGCCGAACCGCGGCCATTTCCATTTCCGCCAGAACTGGCGCTACAACCCCTTCAACCAGGATCGCGATAAGGCAATTGCCGATATCACCGAGATCCTCGAAACGATGGGCGCATTGGTGAAGGCCGGCAAGATCCGCGCCATCGGCCTGTCGAACGAGACGACCTGGGGCATCCAGAAATATCTGACGATTGCCGAGCAGAAGAGCCTGCCACGCGTGGCCACCACGCAGAACGAATACAATCTGCTCTACCGGCATTTCGACCTCGATCTGGCCGAGCTGTCGCATCACGAAGATGTCGGGCTGCTTGCCTATTCGCCGCTGGCCGGCGGCATCCTCAGCGGCAAATATGTCGGCGGCGCAAGGCCGGCAGGCTCGCGCGGCTCGATCAACCAGGACATCGGCGGCCGCCTGCAGCCGCTGCAGGAACCGCCGGTCAAGGCCTATCTGGAAATCGCCGTCAAATACGGCATCGATCCCTCCAAGCAGGCGCTCGCCTACTGCCTGACAAAGCCCTTCATGACCTCGGTCATCATCGGTGCGACGACGATGGCGCAGCTGGAGACCGATGTGGCCGCCGCTTATGTGACGTTGCCGACCGAAGCCCTGGCGGAGATCGAGCAGGTTCACCGGACGTATCCGATGCCGATGTGAGGCTGGAAAGGCGCCCCCAACTTGTTGCGGGGCGCCGCAGCCTATCTAACAAGTGAAATCAGAAGGCACTCCGCAGATGCCTTATTTTTCAATATTGGACACAATGACGGGCTCAGAACCATAGGCTCCACGCAACTCGTCCTGCCCCTGAGCCCTGTCCACGGACTTATGAAGCAGGATCGAGCGATAGCCATCAGAATGTCGCCCCTCGATCAAAGTTACATCCGCGTTGCCCGGATTGTCCGAGCGCTCGAACCAGTCGACCGGATGATGCAGGAAGTTCATCTCGAAGGCCCGGTTGGTCACGCCATGGCCGACGATGATGATATTATTCTTGCCGTTTTCGGCATCGTGCATGACAGTCTGCAGGAACAGGCGAACGCGCTGGGCGACATCGGCGCGGCTTTCTCCATCCGGCGGCCGCGCATAGAACTTGCCATTGTTGTTGCGAAGCCTCGCCCATTTCTCGAATTCGTCGGGGAATTTGCGCTTCTGTTCGGCATGATCATAGATTTCGGTGAAGAGGCCGAAATCCTGCTCTCGCAGCAGATAGTCCTCCCTGACATCCTCGATCAGATCGGCCGGCAGGACCTCCAGCAGAGTATCCTTGCTCTGCCGCGTGCGCAGGAAGGGCGAATACCAGACGTTCAGCCTGCGCAGTTCGGCACTCTGTAGCTCTTTGAGGTAGGTTGCGATTGCCTGACCCGCCCGCAACACCTGCCGATGTCCCCATTCGGTCAGCGGAACGTTGTGATCACCGAACTGCCGGTACGCGCGGTCATCGATATTGCCGAGGGATTCGCCGTGCCGGACGAGGAAGATGCGCATGAACAGACCGTGCTGCCGCTATTGATATCAATGCATCATGACCAAAGAACCAGCCTCACGCAATGAGCCGGCGAGATCGGCAGGCATACGGGTTGCCGCCCCCCAGAATTTCAATGCTAACGAGATTCAAAGGCGAGTGTCGGCCTTGTAGAAAATCAAAACCTATGAAAATCATAGTCCGCAATGGGTGGGGGTGAGCGTGGTGAGGCCATTTCAAATAGGCTGCGCTTTAGTTTTGGGTATGATCTTCGTTGCAAGCGATGCGGTTGCCCGTCTCAGCTACAGCCATCTGACGACTGATGACGGGCTGCGCTATGTCATCGTGGACGGCTCGTTCGAAGCGGACGACGATCTGAACAAATTTCGCAAGGCAGTGAAATCTTATCGTGCGAATGCGGTCAGCTTCGATAGCCCTGGTGGAAATATCCGGAAGGCGATCGAACTTGGAAGACTGATCCGGTCGCTTGGAATGAACACGGTCGCCGTGCGTGCACAAGAATGCGCATCCGCATGCTCTCTGGCGTTCCTTGGCGGCGTCGTTCGTGTTGCGGATGCCGGATCGATCGGTGTCCACAAGGCTTCGTTCAACGACACGAAGGGTATGCGCGTTGAAGAGGCCGTCGCAGCGGTCCAGACGATCACCGCCGACGTCATATCCTACATGACTGATATGGGCGCCGATCCCGCATTGTTAAAACTCTCCCTGCAATATGATTCCGACGACATGCGCTATCTTTCGGCAAGTGAGATGAAGCTCTACCGTGTCACGACACCGGATGCCGATGAGCCGGCAGCAACAGCCGAACAGCAAGTCCCCACGAGCGCGGCTGTCGATCTTGAAATTCCTGTCGCGACGAATGGGATAGTCCAGCATCCGAAAGGCACGGCCCCCTTGATGGCCGACGCCACGGAGAATTCAAAAACAATAGCCGATTTTGCGAGCGGAAGTGGGCTTGAGATCAAGGCCAGCAGGGGCGAATGGTATGAGGTCTCGATCGGCGGGTATAACGGATATATGCAGCAAACCTGGGTATGGGTTCACGAGTTCGACGAAGGACCGTTCGGGAAAAGCTACATTCAGATCAAGAGCACGGATGATCTGGAGACGGCCAAGTCTGTCGTTCTGACTTCTGCACTTCCCTTGGCGGTGCATCTCACAACGAATGGCAGGTTCGCGGTCGCGCTCAGAGCGACAGGCAACAACGACACCCAAAAGTCCCTGTATCAGATGCTGCGCGCCAGCAATGCCATTCCGAAGGCCGCGTTTGTGACCTATGGCAATACATATGTCCGGGAAGTCTGCTGTGGCGATTTGCTGTCGAACAAGTAATCGACATCTGCCATAAGTGCTCCATGTCGATTTCTTCGAATTTCGTCGCTCCCCTTGCCTTTCCGAGAAAAATCCGTATAAGCCGCCCTGTTCGCAACCCGGTCTTCTGGCTGGTGGCTGAACGGAGGGCCGGTTTTCCGAGAGGGGAATCGTTCGGAACGGAAGCGTTCCAGCCTCCCGTGTCTCCGCTCTCGACCGTCTCGGAAACGCTTTTCTTGCTTGGGTTTACCCTATCAGGAGCAGTCGTTGAGGCTTAGCCGCCGAATACCGGGTTCAGACCAACGCAAGAAAGGCAAAGCTATCCATGGCTCTTTACGAACATGTATTCCTTGCCCGACAGGATATTTCCGCTCAGCAGGTCGACGCCCTCGTAGAACAGTACAAGGGTGTTATCGAAGCTAACGGCGGTAAAGTCGGGCGTATCGAGAACTGGGGCCTCAAGTCCCTCACCTACCGCATCAAGAAGAACCGCAAGGCTCACTACGCCCTGATGGATATCGATGCTCCGGCCGCTGCGATCCAGGAAATGGAACGCCAGATGCGCATCAGCGAAGACGTCCTGCGTTACATGACGATCGCTGTCGAGAAGCACGAAGAAGGCCCGTCGGCCATGATGCAGAAGCGCGACCGTGACGACCGTCCGCGTCGTGACGGCGACCGTCCGGAGCGCAGCTTCGGCGATCGTGGTCCGCGCCCGGATCGTGGTGACCGCGAAGATCGTCCGCGCCGTCCGCGCGAAGACCGCGTATAAGGAGATTTGAGAATGTCTGAAGTTTCCTCCGCACCGGTCCGCCGTCCGTTCCATCGCCGCCGCAAGACCTGCCCGTTCTCGGGCGCCAATGCGCCGCGCATCGACTACAAGGACGTTCGTCTCCTGCAGCGCTACATTTCCGAGCGCGGCAAGATCGTTCCTTCCCGCATCACGGCCGTTTCCCAGAAGAAGCAGCGCGAACTCGCCCAGGCGATCAAGCGCGCCCGTTTCCTCGGCCTGCTGCCCTACGTCGTCGCTTAATAGCGCCTGACGCAGAATGAATAAGGGGAAGGCAGCAATGCCTTCCCTTCTCCCTTTCGCGATGGGCGCGGATCGGAACCTTGAAACCCCATGTTGGGGACGGCTTTCTGGCCTGAGCGCCGAGAGCATCCTCTAACTGCTCGATACGAAGCAGGACAGCGACGTGAAGAAGTTGAACGCAAAAGAGCTTGGCATCGGCGCACTCGCCGGTCTGACCGCCGCCTTACTCGTGTATGGCGCGACGCTTCAGCCATTGATGTTCATTCTTTTCGGTGCGCTTTCCGCTCTTCCCATCCTGATCGTCGGCCTCGGCTGGGGCAATGTTGCCGTCATCACCGCCGTGGTGGCTGCCGGCGTTGTCGGCACAGTTGTGCAGTCAATGTATTTCGGGATGTTTGCGGTCGTACTGGCGCTGATTCCCGCATGGCTCAGCCATCTTGCCAATCTCGCACGGCCTGCATCTGAACTTGGCGGCCCGGACCACCTGATGGCCTGGTATCCGCTCTCCGACATCATGCTGCATCTGTGCGGCCTTTCCGCCGTCGTTATCATCATCGCCGGCGCGGTCATGGGCTACAACGCCGATCTTGTCAGCCAAGTGGTAGACGTTTACGTCAAGGTCATGAGCCAGCAGCAGCCGACGCTCGATCTCGATCCGGTGGCAATCGCAAAGACCAAGATGCTGATGCTTTATGCGATCCCGATCGCCTGGGGCATGATCTGGGTCATGATGATGCTGGCAGCCTATTATGTGGCGGCGCGCATCGTTGCGGCTTCGAAACACAATCTTCGTCCGCGCGAGGATATCCCCTCGTCGCTGCGCATGAATCGCAACGCGATCTTCGTCTTCCTGGCGGCAATCGTGGTCATCTTCTTCGGTGGCGTGCTGGCTCTCGTTGCTGCCGCCGTGCTCGGCGCATTTGGCGCGGGCTTCATCGTTTCCGGCTTCGCTTCGCTGCATTACCGCACGCGTGGCAAGGACTGGCGCATTCCGGTGCTGGTGCTTTGCTACCTCGCGTCCTTCCTGCTGACGTTGCCGCTCTTCATCATCCTTGTTCTCGGCCTCTACGATACACGCAAAGCGATATCGCTGACCCCGCACAAGAATGCCGATACATCCAAACCAACCGACACGAAAATCTGAAATCGAAAGGAACAAGAAAATGGAAGTCATTCTTCTCGAACGCATCTCCAAGCTCGGCCAGATGGGCGAAACCGTAAAGGTTCGCGACGGCTTTGCTCGTAACTACCTGCTGCCGCTCGGCAAGGCGCTGCGCGCCAACGCTGCCAACAAGGCCCGTTTCGAAGCTGAGCGCTCGACGCTCGAAGCTCGTAACCTCGAGCGCAAGAGCGAAGCCCAGAAGATTGCCGACGTTCTCGCCGGCAAGTCCTTCATCGTCGTTCGTTCGGCTGGCGAAACCGGTCAACTCTATGGTTCGGTCGCTGCTCGTGACGTCGTCGAGATCCTCGCTGCAGAAGGCTTCAACATCGGCCGCAGCCAGGTTCACCTGAACACGCCGATCAAGGCTATCGGCCTGCACGACGTTGCAATCGCTCTTCATGCTGAAGTCGAAATCAAGGTCGAGCTGAACGTTGCCCGTTCTGCTGAAGAAGCCGAGCGTCAGTCCAAGGGTGAAACCCTCACCTCCGCCGACGCCATCTACGGCGTCGACGAAGACGCTCTGCGTCCGGAAGACTTCTTCGATCCGGAAGCCGACGGCAACGCTGAAGACGAAGCTTGATTTTCAAGCCCTCGCACAGTTGCGAATGAAGAAGCCTGGGTCTAGCGACCCAGGCTTTTTTATTGCCGACGG
Source organism: Rhizobium sp. ASV20 (assembly GCF_016429015.1). Classification (GTDB taxonomy): domain Bacteria; phylum Pseudomonadota; class Alphaproteobacteria; order Rhizobiales; family Rhizobiaceae; genus Rhizobium. The sequence goes on along the minus strand of NZ_JAELTU010000017.1, from coordinate 45,366 downwards.
AAAATGCAGCGTTGTCTTCGGTCAGTCGGAGGTCTTGGCCTCCGGCAGCGGCGACGAATCCTTGTCGATCGAGACGAGAACCGACATGCCGGGTGCCAACTCGTCCGCCAGGGGCTGACCATCCTCGATCTTGATCCTGACGCCGAGGCGCTGGGCGACCTTGGTGAAATTCCCCGTAGCGTTGTCGGGCTTGATGACGGCAAATTCGGAGCCCGCCGCCGGCGAGAAGCGCTGGATACGCCCCTTGATCTCGCGATGGCCGAGCGCATCGACGGAGATGGTGGCAGGCTGGTCCAGCTTCATGCCATCAAGCTGCGTTTCCTTGAAATTGGCGATGATCCAGACGTCCTTCGGCACCAGACCCATGAGCTGTGTGCCCGGCGTCACATACTGGCCCAGGCGAACGCCGACTTCGCCGACGCGACCGTCCTGCGGCGCCCGGATCGTCGTATTGTCCAGATCGATATCGGCAAGCTGCACCGCGGCCTCCGCGCCGCTGACCCCGGCCTCAAGCGAAGCGCGGTTGACGATGATGGTAGTCAGGTTCTGCTGCGAAACGTCGAGCGCTGCCTTGGCCTGGTTGACCGAGGCTTGCGCCTGCTGCAGCGTCGCCTGCGCCTGCTCGGAATCGCTTGTCGTTGAAACGCCTCTGGTGACCAACGCCGTCACGCGATCGGCGGCAAGCTGAGCTCGTTTCAATGCAGCATTCGCGCTATCAATCTGTGCCTGGCTGGAAGCGATGCCGGCCTTGGCCGCCTGTTCCTGCTGCTGCGAATTCGCAAGTGCCGCCTTCTGCCCCGCAAGCGTCGCGCGCGCCTGCGCCACTTTCTGCTTGTAGATGCGGTCGTCGATCTGGGCGAGCACGTCGCCTTCCTTGACGAGCTTGTAGTCCTTGATCGGCACATCGGTGATATAACCGCTGACCTGCGGGCTGATCGTGGTGACATAGCCTTTGACATAGGCGTCGTCAGTGGTCTCGACGGAAGTTTTGAATGGCGGCAGATGCCAGGCATAGAGCACCAGCATGACGCCGCCGATGCCGGCTAGAACCGCGATGACTTCGATTGGGGAGCGAACGAGCCTCGACATGGAGCGACTTCATATCCTCATGGGTTGGATGTCACGACCTGCGACCGATCGTCCGCAAGCCTGGTTCTGACGAAGCGATAAGTGACATGGATGGTGAGCCCGATCAGCGACAGGAAGGCGATCGCTGCGGCAACGAAGAATGCGTCGCCATAGGCAAGCATATTGGCCTCTCGGCTCACCTGTGCGCTCAGTAGCGCCAGCCCCTCTCCTTTCAGAAGCGCGCTATCGCCGATCACCTTGCCATAAGAGGCTGAAAGCTGGCTGACGCGGTCGGCGACATGCGGGTCGGTCAGCAAAACGCGCTCGGTCAGGATTGCCGAATGGAATTTCTCGCGAATGATAATCAGCGTGCCGTAGAAGGCCGAGCCGATGAGGCCGCCGATACTTTGCGTGAAGGTGAAAACGACGAAGAAGGTCACCAGATAAGGCGGCCCCTTGGATATCGCGGCCTTAAAGCCCTCGGACATGGATGGCGGCAGGAACAGCGCAGCGCCCGCTGCGACAAGCGCCTGACTGAGATACATCTGTTCGGGCCGCGTGAGGTTCGTGATCTGCGAGTCCATCAGCGAGCCAGCGCCCATCAAAATGAGCGCGACGAACTGGATCTGCCAGGTGAAGCCATAGCTCATGAAGACGGTGCAGATGAGGCCGCCGATGATCGAAAACGCCAGGATGATCCAGTACAGCATGGAGAGCTGATCGTAGAGCAACCCCACACCGCTCTGATAGAAGGTCACCACGACATAAGTCTGCTCGGCGGCAATCAGGCGAAAGATCAGCAGGATCGCGGTCAGATGCAGGATTTCCGGCCGCAAGAGCCAACGCACGTCAATGAGCGGTGTCGAGCGTCGGAGATCGACGACAATAGCGGCGGTGAGCGATGCAATGCCAAGCGCCAGCACTATTCCGAGCCAAGGCACCTCCAGCCACCAATAAAGGCGGCCGACCGAGAGAACGATCGCCAGACAGCCGAACCCGATCGCGACCAGCAGATAGCTGAAGACATCCCCGAGAACGATAACCTTGACGCGTGGCGGCGGCGTCAACGGCAGGAGATAGATGATCGGCATCACGAGCAGCGCCAGCGCCATCTCGAGCGTATAGAGACCGCGCCACTCGCCATAATCGAGAAGCGAGGGTGATACGAGACGGGTGATGGGTGCGGCGAGCAATGTATTCATCATCGCCAGACTGACGCCGACGGTCATTTTCTTCGCCGGTTCGAAGGCTTCCAGCATGTAGAGGAAGCCGAGCGTCGAGAGCGGTGCCCCCGCGATACCGCTCAGAAAGCGAACGACGATTGCCGAATGCAGATCCGACACAAAGAGATTGAGCAGCGAGGCGAGCACGAAGCCGAGAATGCTGACCTCGGCAAAATTACGCACTCCATATTGCAGGCGGATTTTCACCAACGCGATGGCGAGACTGACATTGGGCGCCATGTAGGCGGCCGAGAGCCATGCGGATTCGGTTGTCGTTGCCGCGATGGTTCCCTGAATCTGGGTGAGATTGGCAAAAGCGAGATTGAGACCCAGTCCCTGGGTCAGAAAGAACATTACGGATGCCGCAATATAGAGCGGCACTTTCCAGCCCGGCATAGGCGGTGAAGCGGGGGGGACGGCGTTGACTTCCGTGTTGGCGACCGAACCCGGATCACCGCTCATGCGCTACCTCATGATTTACCCACGTTCTGGACGTTGGCCGTCATCGCGCGGATAACCTTGAGCGCCACGCCGATATCCTCGTCCGAAATTCCCTCCAAGATATCCGCACGCACACCGGTGGCAAGAGCCTCGACCTCGGCGGCAACGACTTTTCCGGATTCCGTCATGAAGATCTGCTTGGCACGCCTATCCGACACGGCGGCGCGGCGCTCGATGAAGTTCTGCGCCTCCATCGCGTCGAGGATGCGGACCAGCGTCGGCGTCTCGAGTTCGAGCTCGTCGGCAAGCTCCCTCTGGTTGATCCCGTCCCTGCGGGAGAGCTTGCGAAAAACCCGGGCGCGAGACAGCGTCATGCCGTGTTCGCGAACAAGCGCGTCAAACGCGGCCCTCAGTTTGCGATTGAATGCAAAAAGATCGTCGAAAAGTTCTTGTCTTGATGGCGTTCCGGACATTTATTGCAACTTTATATTATTAGCACCCTACCCTAAATCATAGGAAATAAACAGATTTTCACGATTTTTCAAGCGTGATGGCCGCAACAGCTAATGCACACTTTGAAAGACCCCGCTAAAATGCTCCCCACGAATAATCTGCCTACGTGATTCGTGTGTCGATCCTTGCGTTGCAAAGTGGCCACAAGAAATTTTTTATGAGGCGGAAATCTGTCCCTGTGGACGAGTGGAACAACGTTGATAGACCGGACCGATTTGTAACGCTCCACATGCTCATGCGTTTGCGCTGTTGACCGTGACAACGGATCGTCGCAAACCAGTCGATATCCTAAAGCACGAAGAGATGGAAAATGAACGAAGCTGCGCGCAAGCTCGCCGCCATTGCTCCCGCCGAACAGCACTACCGCGAAGCGCCCAACAATATCGAGGCGGAACAGGCTCTGCTCGGCGCCATCCTCGTCAATAACGATGCCTATTATCGCGTCTCCGACTTCCTGAAGCCGATCCACCTCTACGAGCCGCTGCACCGGAAGATCTTCGAAGTCGCCGGCGACATCATCCGCATGGGCAAGACGGCCAATCCGGTGACTATCAAAAGCTTCGTGCCGGCAGACGAGAAGGTCGGCGACATGACGGTCGCGCAATATCTCGCTCGCCTCGCCGTCGAAGCCGTGTCGATCATCAATGCGGAAGACTATGGCCGCGCCATCTACGACCTGGCGCTTCGCCGGGCGCTGATCACCATCGGCGAGGATATGGTCAACATCGCCTTTGATGCGCCGCTCGACATGCCGCCGCAGACGCAGATCGAAGATACCGAACGCCGGCTGTTCGAACTTGCCGAAAACGGCCGTTATGATGGCGGCTTCCAGGCATTCAACGACGCCGTGGCGCTGGCAATCGACATGGCGGCGGTCGCCAAAGAGCGCGACGGTGGTCTTTCAGGCATCTCCACCGGCATCCACTCGCTGGACAGCAAGATGGGTGGCCTCCAGCGCTCCGACTTGATCGTCCTTGCCGGTCGTCCCGGTATGGGCAAGACCTCGCTCGCCACCAACATCGCCTATAACATCGCCGCCTCCTTCGAGGGCGAAGTACAGGCGGACGGCTCCACCAAGGCCAAAAACGGCGGCGTCGTCGGCTTCTATTCGCTCGAAATGTCGTCGGAACAGCTCGCCACCCGTATCATCTCCGAGCAGACGGAAGTCTCCTCGTCGAAAATCCGCCGCGGCGACATCAACGACGCCGATTTCGAGAAGCTGGTGGCATGCTCGATGATGATGCAGAAGGTGCCGCTTTATATCGACCAGACCGGCGGTATCTCGATCGCACAATTGTCGGCGCGCGCGCGCCGTCTGAAGCGACAGCGCGGCCTCGACGTTCTGGTGGTCGACTACGTTCAGCTGATGACCGGCTCGGGAAAATCGAACGAGAATCGCGTCCAGGAAATCACCCAAATCACCACCGGCCTGAAAGCACTCGGCAAGGAGCTGAATGTTCCGATCATCGCGCTCTCTCAGCTCTCGCGTGCCGTCGAAAGCCGCGAAGACAAGCGGCCGCAGCTTTCCGACCTTCGTGAATCCGGCTCCATTGAGCAGGACGCCGACGTCGTGCTCTTCGTGTTCCGCGAGGAATACTACGTAAAGAATGCCGAGCCGCGCGATATCAACGATCCCAAATATGCCGAATGGGAAGCCCAGTTCGAGCGCGTGAAGGGTACGGCCGACGTGATCATCGCCAAACAGCGCCATGGACCTACGGGTACCGTGAGGCTTGCATTCCAGTCGGAATTCACCCGCTTTGCGGATCTCGCCGACTCCTCGTTCATTCAATACGAAGAACACTGACGAAGGCGCTTGGCGGCGCATATGTGCGGCGCAGCACTTTTTCTTTTCATAGATGACCACTATCCTGGCCGGAGTAACACTACCTCCGGCCATTTTTTCGTTAAGGCGGCTCCATGACAGACAATTTCGACGACTACGACGCTTTCGCTTCCGCCGGCCTGCGGTTGACTGTGGATCTCGGCGCTCTTGTCGAAAACTGGCGCGAAATGGCTCATCGTTCGGGGAGAGCCCGCACCGCCGCCGTCGTCAAGGCCGACGCTTATGGCCTCGGCATCGAAGATGTCGGCGAAACCCTTTATTCGGCCGGCGCCCGCGATTTCTTCGTCGCGACGGCCGACGAAGGCGCGACCTTGCGGCTCTACGCGCCGGAGGCACGCATCTTCGTTCTCTGCGGCATCTGGCCGGGCATGGAGCGGACCTTCTTCGAAAATGATCTCGTTCCGGTCATCGCCTCGGAAGAGCAGCTGACGTTCTGGATGTCGGTGCTTTCAGAATATGGCGACTATCCCTGCGCATTGCAGGTCGACACGGGTTTCAACCGGCTCGGTCTGCCGATGGAGGACGCGATCGCGCTCGCCAGCGACGTTTCCCGCCCGGCAAGCTTTGCACCGGTGCTCGTGATGAGCCACCTTGCCTGCGGCGACGACCCGTCCAATGCGATGAACCGACAGCAGCTCGACGCTTTCCGCAAGGTCAGCACCGCCTTCGAGGGCATTGAGGCGAGCCTCGCCAATTCAGCCGGTATCTTTCTCGGGCCGGAATATCATTTCGATCTCACCCGCCCCGGTATCGCCACCTACGGCGGAGAGGCCATACCCGGCATCGCCAATCCGATGCGTCCCGTGGCAACGGCGGAGGCCCGGATCATCCAGACCCGCTCCGTCAAGGCGGGGGAAACGGTGGGCTATGGCCGCGCGCTTCGGTTGACGCGCGATAGCCGGTTGGCGATCGTCTCTGCCGGCTATGCTGATGGTTATATGCGCAGCCTGTCGAGCGCCGGCGTGCCGCTACGTCAGACCGACGTCGCCGCCGGCCACGGCTTCATTGCCGGACACAAGGTGCCGGTGGCCGGCCGCATCACCATGGACCTCACCATCTTCGACGTGACCGATCTGCCGGAAAACCTTGTCCGTGCCGGTGACTATATCGAACTTTTCGGCAGTAATGTCCTGGTTGACGACGCAGCCCGATCTGCCGGCACGATCGGTTACGAGATGCTGACGAGCATGGGGCTCAGACACGAGCGCCGGTATATCTCGGAAGAGATCGAGGAATAGCCCGATATCGAAGCATCTCCGCGGCGACGGAAACTGCCACTCACTTTGCGGTCGGCGCTCTAACGAGCGCTGATCGCCAGGCGGATACCGAGCGCGACGAGCAAAGTGCCAAGGCCGCGGTCCAGCCAGAGCCCGAAGCTGCGATTGCGCCTGAGAGCCTCCGTCAGGCGACCGCCGAGCAGGATGAGCGGCGGCTCGATGAAGGCCGCGACGACAATAATCAGGCTGCCATGCAGCAACAGTTGCGCCCAGACCGGCCCCGCACCCTCGATGACGAACTGCGGCAGGAAGGCGAGAAAGAAGATCGCGACCTTGGGGTTGAGCAGCGAGACGAGGATTCCCTGCCGATAAATGCGCCCCCAGGACAGTACCTTGCCGGCCTCTTTGATCCAGGCGCCCTCGCCCTTCGAGCGGAGCGCCTGTATGCCGAGCCAGATCAGATAGGCGGCACCGATCCACTTGATCGTCGAGAAGGCGAACGCCGAGGCGGCGAGGATCGCCGACAGGCCGGCTGCAGCCATGAGCACATGCAATCCTGCGCCGCTCCAGACCCCGAACAAGGCGGCGAAACCGGAGCGCGTGCCGCTTCTCATCGTATGACCGAGAATGAAGGCGATATCCGGTCCCGGCGATAGATTGAGGAGGATTGCAGCGGTCAGAAAAGCAATCCAGTGGGCAAGCGAATAGTCGAACATCGGCCACATCCCCGAAAAAGGCTGGCATAATGGCTCGCACGATCACCGTTGATACGGAAATCATTAGTTTTGATGGGCAGCGAAAGACATTATCTGACAGCCCAAACGATTCGCCGCGCAAAGCGGAGCAATTGAACTTTGAGAACAGCATTCTATGGCTAAAGCCCGGACACAATTCATCTGCCAGAACTGCGGCACGGTTCACAACCGCTGGGCCGGCAAATGCGACAGCTGCGGCGCGTGGAACACCATCGTCGAGGAAGATCCCATGGGCGGGATCGGCGGCGGCCCGGCGAAGACACCGAAGAAGGGCAAGCCGGTAACACTGACCTCGCTTTCCGGCGAGATCGAGGAAGCGCCACGTATTCACACCGGCATATCCGAGCTCGACCGCGCGACAGGCGGTGGCTTCGTGCGCGGCTCGGCGGTGCTGGTCGGCGGCGATCCCGGCATCGGCAAGTCGACGCTACTGATGCAGGCGGCGGCAGCGCTTGCACGTCGCGGACACAAGATCGTCTATGTATCAGGCGAAGAGGCCGTGGCGCAGGTTCGCCTGCGCGCGCAGCGCCTGCAGGCCGCCGATACCGATGTCATGCTGGCAGCGGAAACCAATGTCGAAGATATTCTGGCGACGCTTGCCGAAGGCAAGCGTCCCGACCTTGTGATCATCGATTCCATTCAGACCTTGTGGAGCGAGCTCGCCGAATCCGCACCCGGCACGGTTACGCAGGTGCGCACGGGCGTGCAGGCGATGATCCGCTTTGCCAAGCAGACCGGTGCCGCGATGGTCCTGGTCGGCCACGTCACCAAGGATGGCCAGATCGCCGGTCCGCGCGTCGTCGAGCATATGGTCGATGCCGTCCTCTATTTCGAGGGCGATCGCGGACATCACTATCGCATCCTGCGCACCGTCAAGAATCGCTTCGGCCCCACCGACGAAATCGGCGTCTTCGAAATGTCCGACATGGGCCTGCGCGACGTTGCCAATCCGTCCGAGCTTTTCCTCGGCGAGCGCAACTCGAAATCGCCAGGCGCTGCAGTGTTTGCAGGCATGGAAGGCACCCGGCCTATCCTGGTCGAAGTGCAGGCATTGGTGGCGGCAACATCGCTCGGCACACCCCGACGCGCCGTGATCGGCTGGGATTCGGCACGTCTGTCGATGATTCTCGCTGTGCTGGAGGCTCATTGCGGTGTTCGCCTCGGTCAGCACGATGTTTACCTCAATGTTGCGGGTGGTTATCGAATTTCCGAGCCGGCTGCCGATCTCGCGGTTGCTTCTGCACTGGTTTCATCCCTGGCTGGTCTTGCTCTGCCCGCCGATTGCGTCTATTTCGGCGAAGTCAGCCTGTCGGGCGCCGTTCGGCCGGTTGCGCACACCGGCCAGCGTCTCAAAGAAGCCGAGAAGCTGGGATTTTCCGCGGCCCTTCTGCCTGCCGCTTCCGCCGACCTGCCGAAGGTCAATGGCGGGCGCTGGAGCGAGATTGAAAGCCTGCCGGATTTGGTGGCGCGCATTGCCGGGTCGAAGGGCGCGCTCAAGCGTGCGGAAGATGAAGACTGAGCCATACTTCAGCCGTCCTTGACGTAGAAGAGGCTCGTACTGAGGCCGATGCCCGCCACCTGGTGCGGCAAGTCTTGAAGTGGATTATAAATGCCCATTACGATTTTCGACGGTATTGTTATCGGCGTTCTTCTATTCTCCGCCGTTCTGGCCATGGTTCGCGGCTTTTCGCGCGAGATTCTCTCGATCGTCAGCTGGGGCGGTTCGGCCGTCGCCGCTTACTATCTCTACCCCTTGCTTCTGCCCTATGCGCTTCAGTACAAGGCCGATACCAAGATCGCGACGATCGCTTCGGCCGGCGTTATTTTCCTGCTGGCGCTGATCATCATCTCCTTCATCACCATCCGGATCGCCGATTTCATCATCGACAGCCGCATCGGCGCGCTCGACCGAACGCTCGGCTTCCTGTTCGGCGCGGCTCGCGGCCTGCTGCTGATGGTTGTCGTTGTTGCCTTCTGGAACTGGCTTGTCGCCCCTGCCGCCCGGCCGGACTGGGTCAACAACGCCAAATCGAAGCCTTTCCTCGATTCGATGGTAGAAAAGCTGAAATCGGCGCTACCTGAAAACGTGCAGGCGATGCTGCCGCCGGAGATCCTCAACAAGATCGCTCCGAACCAGCAGCAGCAACAGTCGCAGCCTCAGCAAGGTGGTGACAACGATACCGCCCCGCCGGACGACGCACCGGCACCGCAGACAAACAATTGACAATGCGTTTACAGGCTTGACCCGCCGCGCGATAATCGCCATGTGAGCGGCATGAAACACGATAATCCGGCCCGATATATTTTCCGGCCGGATTTTCAGCTATTGTAGTAGTCAGTCGTGACGCCGCCCGTTCCGCCCACGTTGAGAGCAAAGGCCAGCAGCCATGAACCATTCCCTCTCCATCGAGAATGATATCGACGGCGACACGCTGCATGAAGAATGCGGCGTGTTTGGCATTTTGGGGCACCCGGATGCGGCGACGTTGACGGCGCTCGGACTGCACGCCTTGCAACATCGTGGCCAGGAAGCGGCCGGTATCGTCTCCTTCGACGGCCAGCGCTTCCATTCGGAGCGGCGCATGGGTCTCGTCGGCGATCACTATACCGATCCCGCAACGCTCGCTCGCCTGCCCGGCGACCGGTCGATGGGTCATGTGCGCTACTCGACGACGGGCGACGCCGTCCTTCGCAATGTGCAGCCGCTATTTGCCGAACTGGAAGTTGGTGGCATCGCGATCGCACATAACGGCAATTTCACCAACGGCCTGACGATGCGCCGGCAATTGATCGCCGACGGCGCCATCTGTCAGTCGAATTCGGATACCGAAGTCGTTCTCCATCTCATTGCCCGCTCCAAACAGGCCTCGTCCTCCGATCGTTTCATCGATGCCATCCGTCAGATGGAAGGCGGCTATTCGATGCTGGCCATGACGCGCACGAAACTGATTGCCGCCCGCGACCCTATCGGCATCCGGCCGCTTGTAATGGGTGAGCTCGATGGCAAACCGATTTTCTGTTCGGAAACCTGCGCCCTCGACATCATCGGTGCGAAGTACGTGCGCGACGTCGAGAACGGCGAAGTTGTCATCTGCGAGATCCAGCCCGATGGCTCGATCACCATCGATGCACGCAAGCCCGAGGTTGCCAAGCCGGAGCGGCTCTGCCTGTTCGAATATGTCTATTTTGCCCGTCCCGATTCCGTCGTCGGCGGCCGTAACGTCTATGTCGCGCGCAGAAGCATGGGCATCAATCTGGCCAAGGAAGCTCCTGTCGAGGCCGATGTCGTCGTGCCCGTGCCGGATGGCGGGACGCCAGCCGCCATCGGCTATGCGCAGGAAAGCGGCATCCCCTTCGAGCTCGGCATCATCCGCAACCACTATGTCGGCCGCACCTTCATCGAGCCGACGCAGCAGATCCGTGCTTTCGGTGTCAAGCTCAAGCACTCCGCCAATCGCGCCATCATCGAAGGCAAGCGTGTCGTGCTCGTGGATGATTCCATCGTGCGCGGCACGACCTCGGTGAAGATCGTGCAGATGATCCGTGAAGCCGGCGCCCGTGAAGTGCATATCCGCGTCGCCAGCCCGATGATCTTTTATCCGGACTTCTACGGCATCGACACGCCTGACGCCGAAAAGCTGCTCGCCAATCAATATACCAGCCTGAAGGCAATGTGCGATTTCATCGGCGCCGATTCGCTGGAGTTCCTGTCGATCGACGGGCTTTACCGTGCCGTCGGCGGCGAGCTGCGGAACAATGCGCAGCCGCAATTCACCGACCATTACTTCACCGGCGATTACCCGACGCGCCTGCTCGACAACGAAAGCATCAGCAATGTTCGCAAGCTTTCCGTTCTCGCCAGCAACGGCTGAGCCAAGTCACGGTCGATAGGGGCGGCTCGCCCCTTCCTCTCCCCCTATATCGGATCAAGGCAGCATGAGCGTCAATCTCAAGGACAAGATCGCCCTCGTCACGGGCGCGTCGCGCGGTATCGGCTATTTCACGGCTCTGGAACTCGCCAAGGCCGGTGCACACGTCATCGCCTGCGCTCGCACGGTGGGCGGCCTTGAGGAGCTGGACGATGCCATCAAGGCAGCCGGCGGTTCGGCGACACTCGTTCCCTTCGACCTCGCCGACATGAATGCCATCGACGCACTTGGCGGCTCGATCTTCGAACGCTGGGGCAAGCTCGACATCCTCGTCGCCAATGCCGGTGTGCTCGGCGTGATTTCGCCGATCGGCCATATCGAGGCGAAAGTCTTCGAGAAGGTAATGACGGTCAACGTCACCGCCACCTGGCGGCTGATCCGCTCCGTGGAGCCGCTGCTGATGCGCTCTGACGCCGGGCGCGCCGTAATCCTGTCTTCGGCCGCTGCGCATCGCTGCCGGCCGTTCTGGGGCGCCTATTCCGCCTCGAAGGCTGCCGTCGAGGCGCTGGCGCGGACGTGGGCCGGCGAAACTCAGAGCACGCCCTTGCGCATCACCAGCGTCGATCCGGGCGCAACCCGCACCGCCATGCGCGCCCAGGCCATGCCCGGCGAGGATCCGGATACGCTGCCGCATCCCCGCGAAGTCGCCCAGGCAATCCTGCCGCTGACGGGCGCCGATGTCGCCGAAACCGGCAAGCTCTTCGTCGTGCGCGAGAACAAGCTCGTCGACTATCGGATGCCGGAATAAAAACAGCCTTTCCCCGTACGGGAGAGGCTTTCTGCCCACTTGACCAAATTCATCCGGCGCGCGATAAAGCCTGCCATGAAAACGGTTATCTGCATTATCTGCCGGAAAATTATTCGCTAGCGCTTCGCTGGTCTGGCCGTTTTCGTCTCCCAAAATCCAAGATGACAAACGTTCCGGCCGGCCGGTGACGATTTTTTTCGGATCTATGCCTTTGGGAGAGTGAAATGGCCGCCGTGCCGCAACTGAAATTCTACAACACGCTGACGCGCGAAAAAGTCGACTTCCAGCCGATCGACCGCAACAACGTTCGCATGTATGTCTGCGGCCCCACGGTCTATGACTTCGCCCATATCGGCAACGCCCGCCCGGCCATCGTCTTCGATGTACTGTTCCGGCTGCTGCGGCATACCTATGGCGACAGCCATGTCACTTATGTCCGCAACATCACCGATCTCGACGACAAGATCAACGCGCGTGCACTACGCGACCAACCTGGCCTGCCGTTGAACGAAGCGATCCGGTTGGTGACGGAAAAGACCGAGCGGCAGTATCGCGAGGACACCGCAGCCCTCGGCTGCCTGGAGCCGACCGTGCAGCCGCGAGCGACCGACAGCATCGCTGAGATGATTGCGATCATCGAGACGCTGATCGCCAAGGGTCACGCCTACCGCGCGGCCGGCGAAGTGCTGTTCGATACCAAATCGATGGCCGATTACGGCCAGCTCTCGAAGCGCAATCTCGACGAACAGCAGGCCGGTGCCCGTGTGGCCGTCGACGCGCACAAGAAGAGCCCCGGCGATTTCGTGTTGTGGAAGCTGTCCGACGAGAGCGAACCCGGCTGGGAAAGCCCCTGGGGCCGCGGCCGCCCGGGCTGGCATATCGAATGCTCGGCCATGAGCGGTCGCTATCTCGGCGATATCTTCGACATTCACGGCGGTGGCCTGGACCTGATCTTCCCGCACCATGAAAACGAGATCGCCCAGTCGCGTTGCGCGCATGGCACCCATACGATGGCGAATGTCTGGATGCATAACGGCTTCGTGCAGGTCGAAGGCCGCAAGATGTCCAAATCGGAAGGCAATTTCGTCACGATCTATGAACTTTTGCAGACTGAAAAGCTCGGCGACCGGACTTGGCCCGGTGACGTGCTGCGACTTGCGATGCTGATGACGCATTACCGCGAGCCGATCGACTTCTCCGTGAAGCGCCTCGAAGAAGCGGAGCGGCTGATCGCCAAGTGGCCGACAGCTGATATCGGCGGGGCATCGCCGGATGAAACGGTGCTGGCCGCGCTCGGTGACGATCTAAACACCGTCGCCGCCATCCAGGCACTCCATGCGCTCGCGCAAGCCGCCAACGCCGACAGCAGCCTCCTGCCGGTCTTCGCGGCCAGCGCCGATCTTCTCGGCCTGCTGCCGAAGAAGGCCGAGGTCGACGACGCCGTTGTTGCGGAAATCGACGCCAAGGTGCGTCAGCGCCTGGAGCTGCTGAAGGCCAAGAACTTCGCCGAGGCCGACAAGCTTCGCGACGAACTGACGGCGAGAGGTGTTCAGCTCAAGGACGGCAAGGACGCGGCGACCGGTGAACGCATCACGACCTGGGAGGTTAAGAGGTGAGCATCACCTACACCGGAGGCTGCCAATGCGGCGCGGTTCGCTTCCGGGTGCGGGGCGAGCTGAAGGATGCGTCGATCTGTCATTGCCGCATGTGTCAGAAGGCTTTTGGAGCCTATTATGCGCCGTTGGTCTCGACCTTCGGCGCAGAACTTGCATGGACGCGGGGAGAGCGGAAGGTGTTTCAATCCTCCAACTATGTGAAGCGCGGCTTCTGCGGGGATTGCGGTACGCCACTCACCTATGAGGCACCCGATGGCATCGCAGTCGCTGCTGGCGCCTTCGACGACCCATCACGGCTGCCGCCTGTCATTCAATATGGGACAGAAGGCAAAGTCGACTTCGTTGACCGGCTGCATCTGCTGCCGGGATGCCGGACGGAGGACGATGCCGAACAGGCTCCCTTTGTGCTCGGCATCGTATCATATCAACATCCGGATCACGATACTGCGGCATGGCCAATGGAGGCTGGCAAATGACAGTGGCGGCGGAACATACAGGCGGGTGCCAGTGCGGCGCGGTTCGCTATCGCACCGTCGGCGCGCTCGGCTATCCGCATCTGTGCCATTGTCGCATGTGTCAGAAAGCATCCGGCAATTATGCCCTGCCACTGGGGAATGCCAAACGCGCCGATTTCGAACTGACGCGTGGCGAACCTTCATGGTTTCATTCATCCGATCTTGTCCGGCGCGGCTTTTGCGGCACCTGCGGTACACCCTTGTTCTATGATGTTCCCGGTACGGATTCCATCAACGTGACGCTTGGCTCATTGGATGAGCCGGCAAGCGTGCAGCCGGTCGCGCAATCAAACCTCGCAAGCAAGATGCCGTGGTTCCGCGCGCTGGATCTGCTGCCGGCGGAACCTGATGAGGATAACTCCGATCGCGCAGTGTCGATCGCACACTCCAATCACCAACACCCTGATCATGATACCCAAAGCTGGCCACAGGAGAAGCGCCATGACTGAAGCGACCAGAAGCGGAGGATGCCAATGCGGCGCGGTGCGGTTTCGCATTCGCGGTCAACTCGGTCGGCCGTCGATCTGCCATTGCCGCATGTGCCAGAAGCAATTCGGCAGTTTCTTCTCCGCACTGGTGACGGCGCCGGATGAAGGGCTGGAATGGACGCGCGGCGAACCGACCTATTTCCAATCCTCCATCAACATCGAGCGCGGCTTTTGCAAGAACTGCGGCACGCCGATGACCTATCGCCATCCCGGTGGGCTCGAAATCGCCATCGGCGCCTTCGACGAGCGCGATGATCTCGCACCGCAGATTCAAGTGAATCACGCCTCACGGCTGCCCTGGGTGGAAACGATTTTCGAAAAGCCGGTCCTTCAGGACCAGGATTTCTACGCCCAGCAGGAGCGGATCATCTCGTTCCAGCATCCCGATCACGATACGGAGATCTGGCCGGCGGACGGACTGAAGATATGATCGGGGCGCAGCGCAGAGCCTTGCCGAAAACAAAGTAAGGCGCCTTGCTCAGACTGCCCCTCTCCTTCTCTTCGACGGATTCGGACGTGGACGAATGAGGGGTATACCACCACCAAACCGGCTCGCCGGAGGAAACAGTATGACACGCGAAAAAATCTATCTCTTCGACACGACGCTCCGCGACGGCCAGCAGACGCCCGGCATCGATTTCTCGGTCGAGGACAAGATTGCGATCGCTGCCATGCTGGACGAATTCGGCCTCGATTATGTCGAGGGTGGCTATCCCGGCGCCAACCCGACCGATACGGCCTTCTTCGAACAGAAACGCACGCAATCCGCCTCCTTCGTTGCCTTCGGCATGACCAAGCGTGTGGGTATCTCCGCCTCTAACGATCCGGGTCTTGCCAGCCTGCTGCAGGCAAAGTCCGACGCGATCTGTTTCGTGGCGAAGAGCTGGGACTATCACGTCAAGGTGGCTCTCGGCTGCTCCAACGAAGAGAATCTCGAAAGCATTGCCGAAAGCGTTCAGGCGGCCGTGGGCGCCGGCAAGGAAGCGCTCGTTGACTGCGAGCACTTCTTCGACGGCTATAAGGCCAATCCGACCTATGCGCTTGCCTGCGCCAAGACGGCCTATGATGCGGGAGCGCGCTGGATTGTGCTCTGTGATACCAATGGCGGCACGCAGCCGCCGGAGGTGCGTGCCATCGTCGAGGCCGTCATCGCCTGCGGCGTTCCCGGACACTGTCTTGGCATTCATGCCCACAACGATACCGGCCAGGCAGTTGCCAATTCACTCGCCGCCGTGGAAGCCGGCGTACGGCAGATCCAGGGCACGCTGAACGGCATCGGCGAGCGCTGCGGCAATGCCAATCTGGTGACGCTGATCCCGACGCTGGCGCTGAAACGAGCCTATAGCGAGCGTTTCGAAACGACGATCGATGCCGAGCGGCTCGTGGGCCTGACCGGCCTTTCGCATGCCTTCGACGAACTGCTGAACCGCTCGCCCGATCACCAGGCGCCCTATGTCGGAGCATCCGCCTTTGCGACCAAGGCCGGCATCCATGCCTCGGCGCTGCTGAAGGATCCGCGCACCTATGAGCATGTGACGCCCGAAAGCGTCGGCAATTTCCGCAAGGTCATGGTGTCCGACCAAGGCGGCAAGTCGAATTTCATCAATGCCCTCAAGCGGCGCGGCATCGAGGTCGGCAAGGACGATCCCAGGCTCGACCAGCTGATCCAGATCGTCAAGGAGCGTGAAGCGACAGGCTACGCTTACGAAGGTGCCGATGCGAGCTTCGAGCTGCTCGCGCGCCGCACGCTCGGCACCATTCCGGAATTCTTCGCGATCGACGGCTTTCGCGTGATGGTCGAGCGCCGCTTCGATTCCCACGGCCGGGTGAAGATCGTCTCGGAAGCCGTGGTCAAGATCATCATCGATGGAGAGACCATCATGTCGGTTGCCGAGGGCGACGGCCCCGTCAACGCGCTCGACCTGGCGCTGCGCAAGAACTTCGGCAAGTACCAGCACGAGATCGACGATCTGGAACTGGCCGACTTCAAGGTTCGTATCCTCAACGGCGGCACCGAGGCCATCACCCGCGTCCTGATCGAGTCGACCGATGGCGACGGCGTGCGCTGGTGGACGGTCGGCGTTTCGGAAAACATCATCGACGCTTCGTTCCAGGCGCTGATGGATTCAGTCATCTACAAACTGATGAAGAACCGTCACATGGCGGGCAAGATCGCGGCGGAGTGATCCGCCGACTATCAAAAAGCTTGACGATGCCGTCAAGGAAATGAATTGGCCACGCCGCGCGCCTTGGAGTAATCCCGTCCCAAACAACAAGGAATGACGGGAAAATTCTATGGCCACCGATGCGGTCACACCGGAAATCAAGAACAATGACGGTCTGCGCGGCTTCGGCTATGCGATGACAGCCTATCTCTTCTGGGGCATCCTGCCGCTCTACATGAAGGCGCTGGCGCATATTCCGGCCATGGAAGTCATCGCCCACCGCATCTTCTGGTCCGTCCCGGTCGCCGGCATCGTGCTATTGGCGCTTGGCGGTATGCGTGACGTGAAGGCAGCATTTCGCAATCCTCGCACGATCGCGATGGCGTCGCTGACCGCGACGCTCGTCACGATCAACTGGGGAACCTATGTGTGGGCGATCGGCGCTGGCCATTCGCTGGATGCGGCGCTCGGCTATTTCATCAACCCGCTGTTCAGTATCGCGCTTGGGGCGCTGCTCCTGAAAGAAAAGCTGGCACCCGTGCAGATCATCGCGATCTGTCTTGCCGCTATCGCTGTTGTCATCCTGACCATCAAGGCCGGCACCCTTCCCTGGGTCGCGCTCTCTCTGACCTTCTCCTGGGGTTTCTACGCCTTTTTCCGCAAGACACTGCCTGTCGGCGCCAACCAGGGCTTCTTCATCGAGGTGCTGTTGCTGTGCATTCCGGCAACGCTCTACATCATCTACCTCGAAGCGCGCGGCGAAGGCCATCTATATCAGACCGGACTGTCGGATACGGCTCTTCTGCTCGGCTGTGGCCTGGTAACCGCGCTGCCGCTGATGATCTTCGCAAACGGCGCAAAACTCCTCAGGCTGTCCACCATCGGCATCATGCAGTACATCGTGCCGACGATGGTCTTCCTGATTGCCGTCTTCCTGTTCAAGGAGCCATTCGGCTCGACGCAGATGATCGCCTTTTCGCTGATCTGGGCCGGGCTTGTGCTCTACAGCTGGTCGATGCTGCGCCAGAGCAAAGAACGATAAACGACTGCTCGGTATCACGTTCCCGGTTCATCCGAGTGCCACAAGAGGCTCTGCAGATATAGCAGTGGTCTGAATGAAACCGGCTTTGAATTCGGGTCCAGCGCGAGCCTTATCCCATAGACGGCGTATGCCGGCACTTCCCGCCAGCTGGAGTAGATATCGCGCAACTGAAATGAGTGCGGAAACGCCGCGTATATACCCGAAGCGCCGGCACGCTCGAATGCCAGCTTCGCCCTGGCCAGATGATAATATTGGCTGATCAGCATCACGCGGGACATCTGGTGATCGCGCATATAGGCAACCGCATTGCGGGCGGTCGCCAGAGTGTTGTCCCCCTTGTTGTCGACAACGATTCTGTCTGCCGGGACACCGCCAGCGATCAGATAGTCCCGCATCGCTGCCGCCTCATCAAGCCCGGGGCCATCGATGCCGCCGCTGACGAAGAAGGTGGCACATTGGCCGTTGCGATGACAATTCAACGCAACATCAAGACGAGATGCCAGGACGCGGCCGGGTGTGCCGTCAGCCTCGAGGGCATTGCCGAAAACGACTGCCATGTCCGTCCTGTCATGGGGTATGGTTACGCCCAGGACACAGATGAAAACGGCAGCCAATGCCCACAAGCCCGCGACGGTCAGAACCGTCAACCTGACGCAGCGAAACAGAAAACGCATGGCCGGACTATCTCCTGATTGGATTTGATCCGACGGTTTCGGATTGCGTTTTCAGATCCGGCCAGCCGGAATACTGTTATAGCTTGGAGATGACCGCTTCTTCACCACCGCGGTCGCCGCGGGCTTCGGCGGCATGCTTGCGGATGGCGGGGATGATATCGGCCACCTTGTCGATGACGAGCGGCTGGACGCGATGGGCCGTGTGAACGAAACCCTCTTCCGTCATATGGCGGATCAGTTCCATCATCGGGTCCCAGAAACCGTTGATATTGGCAAAGACCATCGGCTTTTCATGACGACCGAGCTGACCCCAGGTCATGATCTCGACGATCTCCTCCAACGTGCCGATGCCGCCCGGCAACGCCACGAATGCGTCGGCGCGCTCGAACATGCCATGTTTGCGCTCATGCATATCGGAGGTTATGATCAGCTCGTCGAGCTGACCGAGAGAATGGCGCGTCGCTTCCATGTCGACGAGGAATTCCGGAATGATGCCGGTGACCTGCCCGCCATGCGAGAGCACGCCGGCTGCGACAGCGCCCATGATGCCCTTCGTTCCGCCGCCATAGACCAGGCGCAAGCCGTTCTCGGCTATACTTTTACCCAGCTCGCGGCCGGCAGTCATGTAGGAAGAATCACGTCCCGGCCTTGAGCCGCAATAGACGCAAATGGATCGGATTGGCACAGAATCGTCGGTCATGACTGCAAACAACTATGCTGCAAATGCTCAGTCAAGATTTTTCGACGGAAAACTTGTGTCGGAACATGCGAAAATGGCTGAGAAAGCTTGTAAAAACAGGCGAAATCGCTAGCAATTTCAGGAGTTGCGACGACTGCGCCGTGTGGAGATGAATGATGATGAAGAACCGTGCCGGTTGGCTGGCTCTGTTGGTGTTGGTAATTGCGACCCTCTTGATGGTCTTTTTCGTGATGCCACGCATCAATGGCAACAAGAACCCAATCGGCGATGTCGTCAATCAAGCCGGCAATACGGTGAAAAATACCATCGAGGAAAATGCGCAGAAGGCCGGCGAGACCGCTCAGAATACCGCCCAGGCAACGCAGAATGCCGTATCCAGCGCCGTCGATACCCCTGGCCTCGCCAAGAAGCTGACCGATCTGACAAGTACTGCTGCAACATCGCTTGTCGACCTCAAGGGCCTCTTCAAGGACGGCAGCACGCCGGGCCAGGATGTTTTCGCAGCCGCGAAGACCAAGGCGGCCACCGCGCTGCAATCGATCGTCGCCTTTGCGCTTCCACAAGGGGTCGATGCCACGACGACCAACCTTGTGAAGAAGGCGCAGGATGGCGCAGGCAAGGCGCTTGCCATCATTCAGTCTCTGCCTGACAATGCTGCCGAAGCAGGCAGCGCCATCGACAAGGCATTGGCAGCCCTGACCGGCCAGCCGGCGCCGCAGACCGAAGCAAAATCTTCGATCCCGTCCTTCGACGTACTGCGTGTGGAACCGGATGGCTCCACGGTGATCGCGGGCTCGGCCGAGCCGAATGCGAAGCTCGAGATCGTCGACGGCGGGAAGATTGTAACAACGACCAAGGTTGGCCCCAGCGGCGACTTTGCCGCAGTGCTCGACAATCCGCTGCCACCCGGCGACCACGAACTCGTGCTGCGCGCCACCGGCAAGGACGGAAAAGCCGTCAATTCGGAAGAGGTGGCGACGGTCTCGGTGCCCAAGGACGATTCGACACAGCTTCTTGCCATGGTCTCGAAGCCCGGCACCGCAAGCCGCATCATCACCGCGCCGTCTGCCAAGCAGGGTCGCGTGACCTCCGCGGAAGAGAATGCGCTGGCGACAAACGTTCAGGGCAATGCTGCAGCAACCTCCGATGCCAAGCCGCAACAGCAGCAGGGCACGGCCGCAGCATCCACAAGCCCTGCGGCCGGCACAGCCAATCCGCCGGCCGCCAAGACGGACGAGCAGCCCGACGTCATGGTCAACGCCGTCGAAATCGAGAACGACCATATTTTCGTCGCCGGCACCACTAAGCCGAACGCCAAGCTGCGGGCCTATGCCGACGACAAGCTGATCGGCGAGATTACGGCCGGCGCAGACGGTCACTTTGTCGTCGACGGTGTGATGCCTCTTGCCGTGGGTGATCACAAGATCCGCGTCGATGTGCTCGATGCTGAAGGCAAGGTCGTCGTGCGTGGCAGCGTCAACTTCACCCGCCCAGAGGGCAATCAGGTGACGGTCGCTGCCCAGACACCGGCCGCCAATGCGCAGACGCAACCCGCAGCCTCAAGTATGGTGCCTCTCGACGAAGGTGAGCTTATCAAGCTCAAGGAAGGTGCCGGCAAGGCCTTCGCGCTCCTGAAGGGCCTCTTCACGGACGGCAAGCAGCCGGATGCGGAGCAGCTTGCGGCCGCCCGCTCGGGCACGGAAATCGCTCTGAAATCACTTTCGGAATTCCGTCCGTCCATCAACGCGACCGCCGATCTGAAGAAGGCCGCGACCGAGGCAGCCACTGCTGCGGCCAAAGCTCTCGGCGTATTGCAGGCTCTGCCGAAGGACGCAAAATCCGTTGGCGCCGCATTGCCCGGCCTCGAGCAGCTGATCGCGTCGATCACTGCGCCCGCACAGAGCGCGCCGGCGAAGCCGAACGCCGATGTCTCGTCCAGCGAAAGCGGCCCGAAGACGCTGGAGCAGGCACCGCTGTCTCAGGACGCCAACGCCGTCATCATCCGCCGCGGCGACACGCTCTGGCAGATCTCACGCCGCGTCTACGGCGCCGGCGTACGCTATACGACGATCTACCTGGCCAACGAGGACAAGATCAACAATCCGGACCGGATTCTGCCCGGACAGGTGTTCGGCCTGCCGAAGGATGCGCTGCCGAATGCCGAGGAATTGCATCGCAAGCGGCTCTCGGGCGAACACCTCTAGGCTCAGCATCGTCATTCGATAAGAACATTCGTCGGCCAGGCGCGATCAACGCCTGGCCGACGCTTTTATGCGGCGTCAAAATGGTATAAGCGTCGCGCAACCCTCATCGCCTTCATGCAACGGCCATATCCTTGCGTGTGAAGGCTTTTTCAGCCGGGCCGACCCAATGGTTGACCGCCTCTGGCTGTTGTAATTCTCGCCGGAGACGGACATGGCAGACCGCAAGAAGACCATATCGGCGGATTCCAGCAATCCACTGAGTACGATCGTCAATCTCTGGCCCTATATGTGGCCGGCAGGTCGCATGGATCTGAAGATGCGCGTCGTCTGGGCGACCGTCTTCCTGCTGGTTTCCAAATTCTTCCTGCTGCTGGTTCCCTATTTTTTCAAATGGTCTGTCGATGCGCTGAACGGCAAGCTCGACATGCAAGGCATCCTGCCCGCCTTCATGGTCGGTGCCCTCGCCCTGATCGTGGCGACGAATATTACCCGCCTTATCCAGCTCGGCCTCAATCAGCTTCGCGATGCGCTGTTTGCCAGCGTCGGCCAGTATGCCGTTCGCCAGCTCGCCTACCGGACCTTCGTGCATATGCACGAGCTATCGCTGCGCTTTCACCTCGAGCGCAAGACTGGCGGCCTTTCGCGCGTCATCGAGCGCGGCACCAAAGGCATCGAGACGATCGTTCGCTTCACGATCCTCAACACATTTCCGACCTTCATCGAGTTCCTGCTGACCGCCATCATCTTCTGGCGCGGCTATGGCTTTTCCTACCTCGCCGTCACGGCGGTCACGGTCGTTGTCTACATCTGGTTCACCGTCAAGGCGAGCGATTGGCGCATCTCCATCCGCCGGACGATGAACAACAGCGACACCGACGCCAACACCAAGGCGATCGACTCGCTCCTGAACTTCGAGACGGTCAAATATTTCGGCAACGAAGAGATGGAGGCCAAGCGCTTCGATCAATCGATGGCGCGCTACGAAAAGGCTGCGACCGGCGTGTGGACGTCGCTCGGCTGGCTGAACTTCGGCCAGGGCGTCATCTTTGGCCTTGGCACGACCGTGATGATGGTCATGTCCGGCTGGTCGGTCCTCAACGGCCAACATACAGTCGGCGACTTCGTCTTCATCAATGCCATGCTGCTGCAGCTTTCCGTGCCGCTCAACTTCATCGGCTTCGTCTACCGCGAAATCCGCCAGGGATTGACCGATATCGAGGAGATGTTCGATCTGCTCGAAGTCCAGCCCGAGGTTGTCGACGCGCCGGACGCCAAGGAGCTGATCATCGGCAACGGCGCCATCTCGTTCAAGGACGTCCATTTCGCCTATGATCCGGCACGGCCGATCCTGAAGGGCATTTCCTTCGAGGTCCCCGCCGGCAAGACGGTGGCCGTCGTCGGTCCGTCCGGCGCAGGGAAATCGACCCTGTCCCGCCTGCTCTACCGCTTCTACGACGTACAGAGCGGCACCATTACCATCGACGACCAGGATTTGCGCACGGTTACCCAGAAGAGCCTGCGCAAGGTGATCGGCATGGTGCCGCAGGATACCGTGCTCTTCAACGATACCATTGCCTACAATATTCGCTACGGCCGGCCGGGCGCAAGCGACGCCGAGGTGTCGGCAGCAACGGAGATCGCCCAGATCGGCGATTTCATCCGCCACCTGCCCGAAGGCTTCGAGACGAAAGTCGGCGAACGTGGCCTCAAACTGTCCGGTGGCGAGAAGCAGCGCGTTGCGATCGCGCGCACCGTTCTGAAGGCACCTCCCGTCCTGATCCTCGACGAAGCCACTTCGGCGCTCGATACGACAACAGAGCGCGAAATTCAGGCAGCCCTCGACGTGGTTTCCGAGAACCGCACGACGCTGGTCATCGCACACCGCCTTTCCACGGTCATCGGCGCCGACGAAATCATCGTGCTGAAGAGCGGCGTGATCGCGGAGCGCGGCACGCATGCGGATCTGCTTGCACAGAACGGCCTTTACGCCTCCATGTGGAGCCGCCAGCGCGAAGCAACGCAGGCGGAAGAGCATCTGAAGCAGGTGCGCGAAAACGACGATCTGGGCGTGGTCAACCGATTGGCGCCGGCAAGCTGATCTTATTTGCCACTTCGGCTCGGCGCTTCGCTCTTGCGGGCAGCCAATACGAGAAGACTTTGTGCACGCAAGCTGTCACGAACCTGAGATGACAGCTTGCTAGGTACGGGCTTCACTTAATAGGGAGCCCCAAATGCGTACTTTTGCCAAAGCCTTGACGTTGCTGCTCGTCATCGGCGCCGCCTCGCCGGTTTTCGCCGACGATGCCAAGCCGTTTGCAGATGCCAAGGAGATCAATCTCCTCAATCTCCTGCCGCCGCCGCCCGCCAACGATTCGGCGCAGATGAAGGCTGAACTTGGCGAAATCCTCACGATCCAGGTTACCCGTACGCCGGAAATGGCGGCCCGTGCCATAGCGGACGCCGAAGAAAATGTCTGGCGCTTCTCCGACGTCATCGACAACCCGAAGTTCACCAAGGACAACCTGCCGAAGTTCTCGGCTTTCTTCGATCGCGTCGTCGAGACCGAAGGCGCCGTCGTCGATCCGGCTAAGGATGTCTGGAAGCGCCCGCGTCCGCATCTCTACAGCGATCTCGTAAAGCCGATCGTTCCGCTCTCCAAGTCCGGCTCCTATCCGTCGGGTCACACGACGGTGGGCACGCTGATGGGCATCGTGCTGTCCAACATGGTTCCGGAGAAGCGTGCCGTTATCATGGCTCGCGCCTGGGAGTTCGGCCACAACCGCGTCGTCGGCGGCATCCATTATGCCTCCGACATCGAAGCCGGTCGCATCGCCGGCACCGTGATTGCCGAAACGATCTCGACGCATGACGACTACAAAAGCGAGTACGAAGGCGCCAAGGCCGAGCTGCGCGCCGCTCTCGGCCTCTGATCCCTTCGGACCATCACAGCATTTGCGAGGCCGCCGCTTTCCAACGGCGGCCTCTTTCGTTGCTTGCTATGCGAGTTACCCGGACCAGGGTTCCAGTGCCTGAGATCGTCGATATGCCATGCCGATACGCATTGCGCTGGGGGCGAACATGCGAGAGCATTGCCCATGACGACGTTTGGCTGTAGTCACCGTCGACTGGTAATCAGAGCAAGACCGCTTATCTTGTTCTCGTCTTTTGATTGGCACATTCTCGCTCGGCAACCGGGGTTCGGTTTTCGCGGGGATGCCCTAACGGAGTAGGCCGTAGATGAGCTTGTTCAACAGCGTGCGCAACGTCATCGTTCCGGTGCACAAGGAAGGCTATCCCTTCGTCGCGGGGTTCTTCGTCGCATCGCTGGTCCTTGGCTGGATCTTCAAGCCGCTCTTCTGGATCGGCCTGATCCTGACACTCTGGTGTGCCTATTTCTTCCGTGATCCCGAGCGCATGACGCCGCAGGATGACGATCTGGCGATCTCTCCCGCCGACGGCAAGGTTTCCGGCGTCCAGATGGTGACGCCGCCGGCTGAGCTCAATCTCGGCAGCCAGCCGATGCTGCGCATCTCTGTCTTCATGAATGTCTTCGATTGCCATGTGAACCGTTCGCCGATGCGCGGCCGCATCACCAACATCGCCTATCGCCAGGGCAGCTTCCTGAATGCCGAACTGGACAAGGCAAGCGAGCAGAACGAACGCAATGGTCTCGTTATCGAGACGAAGCATGGCGAGATCGGCGTAGTACAGATCGCCGGCCTCGTTGCCCGCCGCATTCTTTGCTTCGTCAACCCCAATGAGCCGCTCGACGCCGGGGAGCGCATCGGCCTGATCCGCTTCGGTTCGCGCCTTGACATCTTCCTGCCCGAGGGGGCATCGCCGCGCGTCGCCATCGGCCAGCGTGCGATTGCCGGCGAAACCGTGATCGCAGAATTCGGCTCCTCAAAGGGCCCGACCGTTAGCCGCCGCAGCTGAGCCTGGAACATTTCCGCTTGAGCGGAGTCGCAGAAATGCTCCATATCATTGTTTTCACGCAATTCCGGGGGCAAGCCTGCTTCGCACCTTTGCCGGAATTGCTCTAGGACTACGAGCAAGATGAAAACGCCTTTTCCGCCTTTCGAGCCGCATGGGCCTAACGACGAAGCGCGCGGACCGCGCCTCCGGGAAATTCCTCTGCGGCTGATCGTGCCGAACATGATCACCGTCTTGGCGATCTGCGCCGGCCTGACAGGCATTCGTCTCGCTTTCGAAAACCGATATGAGCTTGCAGTCGCCGCGGTGCTGGTTGCCGCCTTCCTCGACGGCATCGACGGACGTGTTGCCCGACTGATGAAGGCGACCTCGAAGTTCGGCGCGCAAATGGATTCGCTCGCCGATATCGTCAACTTCGGTGTCGCCCCGGCGCTCGTCGTCTATGTCTTCCTGCTTGATCAGGCCCATTCGCTGGGCTGGATAGCCGCCCTCATCTACACGATCGCCGCCGGCCTTCGCCTGGCCCGCTTCAACGTGATGGCCGAACGCGAGCACAAAGCCTCGTGGCAATCCGAGTATTTCGTCGGCGTGCCTGCGCCGGCCGGCGCCATGCTGGTGCTGCTGCCGGTCTATCTCGGCTTCCTCGGGCTGGCGCCGGATCGAACCTTCGCCTATTGGAGCGCGGCCTATACCGTATTGATCGGCTTCCTGCTGGTCAGCCGCCTGCCGGTCTGGTCCGGCAAGACGGGCGGCAACGGAATCAGGCGCGACTTCGTGTTGCCCATCATGCTCGGCCTCATGGTCTATGTCGCGTTGCTGATGAGCTATACGTGGCATGTGATGGTGGTGACCGTCGTCGTCTACCTGTTATCGCTGCCACTCGGCGCCCGCTCCTGGGCAAAAAAATACGGCACCTACACCATCAACGGACCGGGCGACCCTGATGTCGACGACGCCGACGACGATATCGGCCGGCATATCTAGCAAGCATTCATCCCTTCCTGCGACGACATGGCGCAACCGCAAGTCTGCAAGCCACCCTTAGCAATTTGGAGGGCACGGATTTCCGCGGCGAGGCCCCATATGCACTCCCCGCTCAACGATTTAGCAGGACGAGACGTCATCTGACGTATGGAATCCACACGAAGAATCTGCGCTAATCTCTCGAAATATGGTCGTTGTTTACAAAAGCTGATTGGAAAACGCCTTCGATTTGTCATGATTTATGACGAGATAGCGATGCACGACAGTGAATCGCGAAGTGCTCCCGGGGGAGCATGGTGAGGAGTAAATCATGACGCAGAAGAAAGACGAACCGGCACAACCGCAGGCAAAGATCGATCCCAGCAAGCTTTACCGGCCGCTCGGCCTGAAAGCTGTTCTTGCAGCGCACCTGATGCTGAAAACCAAGCCGCTGAAGAAGAAAATCGCTTAAGCCTGAACGTCGCGGGCCTGCCGCAAATAGTGCGGACCGATCGCAACCCATCTCAACCTACCCATGTCGACGCCGGCCGCTAATTGGCGGCCGCTCAGAGAAGGCTCAATTGCCCGTCATCGGGATCTGTTTTCTTGGGCAGTTTCTTGACGGGTTCGACCGTTACCGGCGTCTGTAAATCCGGCCCCATATTGGCGACCTTGTTGACGCGGTCCGAGACCGGGATTGCCTCGAAAAAATCTTCCTGTACCGGAGCCATCAGATCGAGCACCTCACGCGGCTCCTGCGTTTTGCAATCGAGCCAGCGCGTAAAATCCTCCGGCTGGATGACGACGGGCATGCGATCGTGGATGGGGCGCATGGCGCTATTTGCCGCAGTCGTCAGAATGGCACCCGTATCAACCTCGGAACCATCGGCCGACGACCAGGTTTCCATCAGCCCGGCAAAGGCGATGACGCCTCCCCTTCGCGGGCGGATCCAATAGGCTTGCGACTTCTCGCCGCTTTCCTTTGACGGCCGATGCCATTCGTAAAAGCCCGATGCCGGAATGAGGATGCGGCGATGACGCATGGCGGCACGGAACGATGCCTTGCCGATGGCGGTTTCGGCGCGCGCATTGATGAGAAGCGGGAACTCTTTCGGATCCTTCACCCAGGAAGGCGTGAAACCCCAACGCACCAGAAGGGCGCGGCGATCCGGCAGATTGCTGCCTGGCAATTGTCTGTCGCCGGATATGACGACGAGGATAGGCTGGGTCGGCGCGATATTGTAACGCGCCGGAAAACCTTCATTCAGCAGGACCCCGAGCGCTTCGCCCACGTATTCCGCCGCCGATGTCAAAGCAAAACGTCCGCACATGACGCTTGTGTTGCACCCGCAAAGCGCCGGGTCAAGCGCAAGCTCAGCCGCGCGGGCCGAAGAGGATGAGGCCTGCGCCTGCAAGGCAGATGGCAGCACCGGATATGTCCCAACGGTCCGGCAGCCGGCCCTCGACCAACCAGAGCCAGAGAATGGAAGCGACGATATAGACGCCGCCATAGGCCGCAAACGTGCGCCCGGCGGCCTCGCTCGGCACCAGCGCCAGCAGCCAGGCAAAAAGCGCCAACGACACCAGACCGGGTGCCAGCCACCAGATCGGCTTTGCCAGTCTCAACCAGGCCCAGAAGGCGAAGCAGCCAGCGATCTCCGCCAGGGCCGCAAGAGCATAGAGTGTGAAGATCATTTCGGACGCCCGCATATTCGGCGAATACGAATCGCCGATCCAACGATGGCGAGTTAAGGGGCTTTCCTGCAGGACAGCAAGGGTCGTTTCCTGTAGAGATCGTCAGCCAGTGGCGTCGCGCCATTGCTCCCAAGCCTCTTCATGCAAGTGCGAAAAGACCCGATGAATTCTATTCCCCGCCCTGCCTCATCCGCGATTCTCGAACGTGACGGCCGTTTTCTGCTGGTATTACGCAGCAACCCACCATCCGCCGACATGTATGCCTTTCCGGGCGGTAGGGCCGAAGCCGGCGAGACGCCGGCGCAAGCGGCGCTGCGGGAATTCGAGGAAGAGACAGGGATCAAAGCGCGTAATCCGCGCCTGTTCGAGACCTACGATCTGCGCTCGCACGCAGCGGATGGAACACTCACGAGCCATTTCCTGCTGTCCGTATTTCTTGTCGATGCTGACGATGATGCCGTCGCGGTGGCGGCCGACGATGCTGCCGAGATCGGCTGGTATTCTCTGGAGGAAATTCGCACCCTGCCGGTGCCGGCAAGCGTGCTTGAATGCGTGGAGCGAATTGCCGCCGCCTGAGCGGCGCCGGGCTGCCATATTAACGATAAGGAACAATAACGGGGTGAAAAGGAGGCAAGGTGCCTTGTTCCCGTCATGCTTGTTCGGTCATGTAAACACATGATTCACCATTGTTACAGCCGACCGCTCCTGATCTGCATAGCGCTGGCCACCGGTTTCCCCGCCGTGGCGCAGCCTGCTGCGACGGCGCCGACGGTGCAAACGCCTGATGGTGGGGATGCCGAGCGACCCACGCCTTATGACGACCGGCTTTCCCGCCTTGCCGAGATTCTCGGCTCGATCGACTATCTGCGCACTCTCTGCAGCTCCAAACAGCAGGAGGGATGGCGGGGCGACATGCAGCAACTGCTCGATACCGAGACCAAGGGCGAGCCGAAGCGAAAAGAACGCCTGACCGCCGCATTCAACCGTGGGTATCGGTCGTTTGCCTCGGTTTACGCGAATTGCACCCCGCAGGCCTTGGTTGCCGAAGAGCGATACCGTAACGAAGGTGCAACACTAGCCACAGAAATCACCGCACGCTTTGGAAATTAACGTTTTATTAACCCCTTTTCGTACCGAGCCGTGTCGTTTTAGGAAAAGGCTGATAAAGTTATTAAGCAAGTGGTAAGGACATGAACGTCTCGAGGAAAGAAACAATGGAAACCAGCCTGAATGAAATCGACGACATGATCGTCCATGAAAAAATGCAGGCAGCGCTGGAATACCAGAATGAAGCTTGGGCCGACGGCATGGCTGACGGTATCGAGCCCGAAATCATTGCCGATGCAGCCATTGCGCATGCGATTCGCGAGACGATTCGCATCCAGGGCGAACAGGGCGCGGAAGCCTTGCTTGAATCACTGCGCGAACGCATGCTTGCCGGCGAATTCTCTCCGAACCGTACCCTGCAATAACAATCAGAGATTGCTGATGCGTATTTTCCCAGGCAATGAGTTCCGCTGTTCCATTGCCTCTATTGCAGCTGCGACATTGCTTTTGAGCAGCGCGGCCTTACCGCTACCGGCGCTCGCCTTCTCCGAGCTCAATCCTCCCGCTCAGTTGCCAGGCGCCAACGGCACCTCAGGCCCGCAAAAGACAGGAAAACCCGTCGAGCAGGCACTGGAAGCGCCAGCCAACAACGCACTGCCGGCACCCGAGCCGCTGATCAACAAGCAGGCTGGCCAGAGCAATAACGACGCTCCTGCTGCCAACAAGTCGGTCGAGTTCCTCTTCGACATCGACAAGGCGCCGGAGCCGGTAAAGAAGCTCCGTGCGGCGATCGTCGAGGCTGCGGCATCGGGCGATCTTGAGCGTCTGCGACCGCTGATGAATGTCGGCGGCGGCCTCAAGCAAACCCAGGTTACCGCCGATGACCCCGGCGAAGATCCGATCAAGACTCTGCACGATCTCTCGGGCGACCCTGACGGCATCGAAATCCTGTCCATCCTGCTCGATATCATGTCGACAGGCTTTGCCCATGTCGGCCAAGGGACGCCGGACGAAATGTATGTCTGGCCTTATTTCGCGCAGAAAGACATCAAGACGCTCTCCACACCGGAGAAGGTCGACCTGATGCGTATCGTTACGGCCGGCGACTACGCCGACATGCTCGAGTTCGGCGGTTACAATTTCTATCGCGTCGGCATCACGCCGGACGGACGCTGGAAATTCTTCACCTCGGGCGAATGATCTTGCAGGGGAACTTGCGGTTCCCCGCCGAAGGCCCTACCTCTGACTGGTGAATCATGTCGCGCGAAACCGCCTGGCGGTTTGTGCCAGCGACATGCGCAAAATCAATAGCTTGAAGAGTAAGTGGCGGATCTGGAAGATTGCGACGCTCTTTAGGCCAAATCAGCGGATTCATCATGCCGGCCGTATTCCTGAAAGATCGTTCCTTCATCCGCGTTGCTGGTGCGGAAGCAGAAACCTTCCTGCACAATCTCATCACCACCGACCTTGTCTCGCTAGCAGCGGACGAGGTGCGCCCTGGCGCATTGCTGACGCCGCAGGGCAAGATCCTGTTCGACTTCATGATCCGAAGGGACGGGCCAGACTTTCTGATCGAAACCGATGCCGAGCAGCGGGAGGGCCTGCTGAAGCGGCTAACCCTTTACCGTCTGCGCGCCAAGATCGATTTTACCCCTCTTGAATTGGAAGGCGTCACGGTTGCCTGGGGCGATGCGGCCGGCGAAGGCCCGCGCGACAGCCGTTTCCTCAAGGCCGGTATTGTGCTCACTCGCACCCCCGGCGAGCATGGCCACGATGACAGAGCGCTTTACGACGACTTGCGCATTGCCAATGGCATCGCTGTTTCCGAGCGCGATTTCGCGCTGCAGGATGCGTTTCCGCACGATGTATTGATGGATCTCAACGGCGGGCTCGGTTTCCGCAAAGGCTGCTATATCGGCCAAGAGGTGGTTTCGCGCATGCATCATCGCGGCACGACGCGCAGGCGCGTCGTCATCGTCGCGGGTAGTGCCGATCTGCCGGCTTCCGGAACGGAATTGATCGCCGGTGGCAAGCCCATGGGTTCGCTGGGATCGGTCGACGGCAACAAGGGTCTTGCCATTATCCGTATCGATCGCGCCGGCGAAGCGATGGCAGCAGGAACGCCTATTCTGGCTGGAGACATCGAAGTCTCGGTGTCCCTCCCCGCTTGGTCCGGGCTCACCTTCCCGGCGCCCGCTGACGAGGCTTCGGCATGAGCTCGGCCAAAACTCCGCGAGCCTGGCAGCGTATGCTATCGGGGCGGCGGCTCGACTTGCTGGATCCCTCGCCGCTCGACGTGGAGATCAGCGACATTGCGCACGGGCTTGCCCGTGTCGCCCGCTGGAACGGCCAGACCTCTGGCGACCACGCCTTCTCGGTCGCGCAGCACAGCCTTGTCGTAGAGGCTATCTTCCGTCACCTCAATCCGGCAAGCCCCGACGAGTGGCTGGCCGCTCTGCTGCACGACGCACCGGAATATGTGATCGGCGACATGATCTCGCCGTTCAAATCCGTCGTCGGCGGCGGCTATAAGGATGTGGAGAAGCGGCTGGAAGCGGCGATCTATCGCCGTTTTGCCCTGCCACCGCATTGCGCGCCGCAGCTGAAGGACAGAATCAAGAGGGCGGATACGGTCTCGGCCTATTTTGAGGCGACATTGCTTGCTGGCTTCACGCCGGCAGAAGCGCGCAAGTTCTTCGGGCAGCCCCGCGATATCACGCGGGAAATGCTGCCGATCGAACCGATGCCGGCGACCGAAGCCCAACGGATGTTCCTGCAGCGCTTCGAAGAGATCGAAGCCGAACGTGTGGACATGAGGATCGGCGCGTGACGACGATTGTCGTGTCGCCGCTTGCCCGTATCGCTGAGATGGCCGTTCGCCATGGTGCGCGCGAGATGATCAGCCTCATGGCAAAGGAACAGAATTTCCATCGGCCGGCCGTGATCAAGGCGGACCGGCATCTGTTGCTGAGCATGAACGATATCAGCTTTGCGGGTACCGGCGATCTCATCGCCCCGCAGGAGGCACATGTTCGCGCCATCCTCGATTTCGCCGGCGCATGGGATCGCTCAGCGCCGCTGCTTATCCACTGCTGGATGGGCGTTTCCCGCTCGCCGGCCGCAGCGCTGATTGCCGCGCTCACCGTTCATCCCGAGCAAGATGAACTGGCTCTCGTCCGCCGTCTGCGCACAGCGTCGCCGTTCGCGACACCGAATGCGCGACTGGTCGCGATCGGCGACGATATGCTCGGGCGAAGCGGAAGGCTGGTCGCGGCAGTCAAGGAAATCGGCCGCGGCGCGGATGCCGATGGCAATGCGCCATTCGTGCTGCCTCTTTCTGGGTCGAGCGACATTGAATGACGAATGGAAGCCGCCTTCGCAGCCTCCATTCGTCGGACAAGATGACTACGGCTCAGGCTGTAACATTGCTCGTCTGATCGGCGTCGTACTGACCGTAGGTATTCTGATAAAGGCTCGACGGATCTTGCATCTCGGTCAGAAAGGCATTGAACGCCGCATCTTCGGCTGTCTTAGCCGAGCTTGGCTTGGCGCCACCCGACGCCGGCTCCAACGACAGCATGTCGGCAGCGGATGAGTCGGAAGACTTGAGCGCATCGAGACCTTCGGCAAACTGATCCTTCGTCACCGAGCCGGAACCCTGCGCATCGATGCTGGCGAAGAGGTTCTCGGCGTCGCTTTCGCTCATGTCCTTCGGACGACCGGCAACGAACTCCTTCTGCGAGATCTTGCCATCCTGATCAGTATCGAGGCTGGCGAAGAGTTGATCCATCGGCGACTGGTCCGAGGAGCCGTCGCTTGAGGCCGAGGAGTCCGACTGTCCGGCTCCCGCCTGCTGCATCTGCAGCAGCATCGACGCCAGATTGCCGGAGAAAATGTCCGTGGCGCTTGGATCGCTGCTGCTGTCACTGTCCTCATCGTTAAGAATGCTCGCCGACAGCAGGCCCGACTGAGCGGCCTCCTGCAATTCCTGAGCATCCACAACGCCGTCCTGGTTCTTATCAAGCGGACTATACGAGGCAGCCGTCATGCTGCTTCCAATTGAAGAAACGCCACTCATCCAAATCTCCTAAGCAAACGCCATTGGCGTGTTCGACTGCCCCCCGGCACGCTTAGTAAACCGCACATAGGATAGGTGGATTTGGTCCATCGGGTCAGATGGCTGTTAATGCATCATTAACCATAATTGACAGGCATCGAATCATATTGCCGGTGGGCACGCGCCGGCTGAAGACAACCGACGCTTGGCACAGCCTGGCGCAAGGTTTCGAATCGCGCCTACAGGTGCCGCTACTGGATGACGGCGCACGCCAGACGCTTGCCGGCACCGCCGACTGGCTGGCTGCGGTAATCGTCCGACTCCGCGTGGATCATCAGCGTCCGACCTCGGATGCCATTCTTGCCGTTCAGCGATACCATACCGTTGTAGACCTGCGCCCGCAGCTTGCCATCCTGATCGACATACTGGTTTGGCATGTCGCCGGCGTGCGGTCCCTTGGCAGCGAGGAAGCCGTGTTCCGCGTTGGTCGGATTGAAGTGCCCGCCTGCGGATTCGAAGCCGTGCGCATGGTCGCACTTGCTGCTTTCGTGGATGTGAAAAGCGACCCAGCGGTTGGCCGGCAGCCCCGAGACTTCCATCTCGATCAACACGCCCGACCTGCCTTCGGTCAAGGTTGCCCTCCCCGCCTGTTTGCCGTCAAGCCCGACAAAATCGGCCGTCGCCGTTCGCTGGCTCTGGGCCGCAGCAGGCATGGCCGCAGCCATCGCCAAGATTGCAGCCATCATCATAGTCCGTCTCATGGAACGGTCTCCCTTTTGGTGGTTGCTGTCCAACGCATTGCGGACACGAGTGTTCCGCAGACAAGAAAGTGAATTGCATCAAACAAATAAAACGGCCTGCCGTCATCCGGCAGGCCGCTCAAAACAATCAGATGAAAGCGGCTATTATCAGGCCGCCATGCTATCGGCATCATATTGGCCATAGGTACTGCTATAGGCATCCATCGGCGACATCAGATCCATATCGAACGCCGTAGTATGCCCCGGCAGCTTGGCTTGAGAGGCCGTGTCTGCACTCGGCATTTGCAAGAGCTTGGCCATGAGGCTGCTCAGGGCGTTGTTGGAACCATCCGACGTGCCGCTATTGGCGTTCGCCTGCAGAATGCCGGGGCGCTGACCAGCTTCGCGCTCTTCGCCGCTGAGCATGCCATCGCCGTTGGCATCCAGACGCGCAAGCGTTCCGCGATACGGGTAGGAGCTGTTGGATACGGAAGATACATGGGACATACAAACCTCCTGTGGAAGGAGCCGCCTCATGCGACGTCGTTTGCACGCAATACATTCGTGTTGAAACTATGGGTCGTTAATAAGCTGCTTCGCTCTATCAGTAAATACGAATTGTTAATGGCTATTAACCATAATTTTCAAACGGTAAATCCGGGCCAGCTAATATCTCCCCGGCACCACTCCACCGGATCGCACGACATAATCCACTGGAATCATGGGTGAATTTGACAGCCGACCCTTACCGTTCAGGCCAATTGGTATATTGTAAGGGGGATTGCCCACGGAGAGGCCTTGATGGAACTGCTGCCGCTTGTCGTCGTAATCGCCGGCATTTTCATACTGCTTGGATACAACCAACGGATCAAGCGCCTAGAGATTCGCGTGCAGGAGCTGCAAAAGGCCATTGCCGGCAAGGTGCTCCCCGCAGACCTATCCGAATCGATTGCGACGGTGGAAACGCAACATGATGTTGCGCCGCTGCCGACAGGACCCGAGCAGACCCCTGCAAGCGAAGCCGTGATCGAAGCCTCCTCCACGGAAGACATCGAAGAACCGGCCTTAGCGGCTCGCGAGAGCATCGACACGTTCACCGATGGCGGTCCCGAGATCACAACGACGGAAACGACGAAGCCGAGAGAAAGCCTGGAAAGCACGATCGGCGCGCGCTGGGCCGTCTGGGTCGGTGGTATCGCGCTCGCCTTCGGCGGCATATTCATGGTCAAATACTCGATCGAGAGCGGGCTGCTCAGCCCGGGCGTCCGGCTTGTGCTTGCGGCAATCTTCGGCCTGATCCTCCTTGCTGCGGGCGAGGTCATTCGACGCCGCTCCCAGCCGGTTCTCGACAATGCTTTCCAGAATGCGATGGTGCCTGGGGTGCTGACGGCAGCAGGTGTCGTCGCGCTGTTCGGCTCGACCTATGCGGCGCATGGTATCTACGGCTTTATAGGGCCGGCCACAGCCTTCGTTCTGCTCGCCCTGATCTCCCTCGCCACCCTGGCGCTGTCCTTGTTGCATGGACAGGCGCTGGCGGGGCTTGGCCTGCTCGCTTCGATGGTCACCCCTGCCTTGATCGCATCGACGGCGCCGCGGCCCTGGATCCTCTTCGGCTATCTCGTCCTGACATGGGTCGCAACGCTGCTTGCATCGCGGCTGCGCCGCTGGCTGGTCGCGCCGTCACTTGCCAACGCTTTACTCAGCATCTGGCCCCTGCTCTATATCTCCAACAGCCCGGTTGTGGATTTCACGCCGGTGACGCTTTCGATGCTGGCCATGATCGGCGGGACGATATTCCTCTGGCCGGGACGCTATCGGGCTGTCGAGACAGCCGAGAAACCAGACGAAATAGCCATCGAACCGGAAGCGGAAACCAGCTCGTCGCCACTTCGCAGCTCTGACGGCTGGGGCGCGTTTCTCGCCCGACCGCCACTGGGCCTGACATTGACGGCGACAATCGGCGCCCTTGCGGTCTCGCTTAGCCTGCTGGGTTACAGTCTTCTCTACGGCTATCCCATCGTCGATGCCGTGTTCATGTTCGGGGCGATCATTGCAGCGGTAGCCGCCTTTGGCGCCGGCCGGTCGCACGCGGCCTGGGCGGCGATCCTCTCCGCCATCACCGGTATCTTGGGTATATCCGGCCTGCTGACGAACTGGATCTATGGTCTCGATCCCAGCATCGTCGATGCGCTGGCGCGCATGCAAGTCATGGTGATCTACGAATCGCTCGGCCTCGGTGCAATCTTCGTGCTGATCGGCACCTTCTTTCTACGGCGCTTTGCGGAAGGCGAAAAACCCTTCGCAGCGCTGTGGGGTGGCATTATGGTCATCGTACCGCTCGCGATTGCGACGATCAGCTTTATCAATTTCGGCAACTGGGTGCTCG
This sequence comes from Rhizobium sp. ASV20, assembly GCF_016429015.1. GTDB lineage: Bacteria > Pseudomonadota > Alphaproteobacteria > Rhizobiales > Rhizobiaceae > Rhizobium. The sequence goes on along the minus strand of NZ_JAELTU010000017.1, from coordinate 9,401 downwards.
ACTGGCTGCATGGTCTCTACGGCATCGGGCTTGCTGTCGCACTGCTGGCGCTTGCCGAATGGCAATATCGCCGCTCAGACGACGGATGGAACCTCCCGACCAACATTCTCGCGGCCGGCTCTTTCGCGGCCGCAGTATTTGCCTTGCATATGCTTACGCATCACGCGGTTCCGACCATGCTGCTGCCGGTTCTCGGCATCGCCTACCTGCTCATCGGGCGGGCGCGCGACTGGCCGGTCTTGCCCTGGACAATGGTCGCAGCCTTGATCGTCGCCATGGCGCGCATCGCCTGGCAGCCGACCATCGTCGACCCGTCCGAACTTGGGACCACACCGGTCTTCAATATGCTGCTGGCTGGCTATGGCATTCCCGCGGCGCTTGCAGCCGTGGCTGCCTTTATGGTCCGCCGCTATCCCAACATCCGTCTGCGCAGCGCGCTGCAGGCGTTGGCGTCGTTCCTCGTTTTGCTGACGATCGCCATCCTGGTGCGTCATGCCATGAACGGTGGCGTCCTGAACGATGCCGTTCCGACACTCGGCGAACAGTCGATCTACACGCTGCTCGCGATCGGCGCTTCCGCGACGCTGATGGCCCTGGACCTTAGCGCCGCAAGCCCTGTCTTCCGTTACGGCAGCATGGCGCTCGGCACGCTATCGGTCATCATGATCCTGACGCTGCATCTGCTGGGACTGAACCCGTTTATAACGGGCGAGAGCACCGGCCGGATCCCGTTGTTCAACCTGCTGCTCCTCGGCTATCTTCTCCCTGCCATCGCCTATGGCGGGTTGGCGCTTCTGGCACGAAACCGGCGGCCTCCGCCCTATGTCGCCATGCTGGCCGTTGCCGGAGCCGTGATGGCCTTTGCCTGGGCAACGCTGACGGTGCGCCGCTTCTGGCAGGGGGAATACATTCCCTTCTGGAACGACTTCATCCAGGGCGAGCTTTATTCCTACTCCTTTGTCTGGTTGCTGATCGGCATCGCCCTTCTTGGGCTTGGTGCGCGGTTCGAAGCGCGGAGCCTGCGCATCGCCTCCGCGGTGCTGGTCTTCATCGCCGTCGTCAAGGCCTTTCTCATCGATATGGCAAACCTGGAAGGCTTCCTGCGCGCCCTCTCCTTCATCGGCCTCGGCGCCGTCCTGATCGGCATCGGCCTGTTCTACCAGAAGATCCTCACGCGGAAGAAAGCGACGGAGTGATTGCGGCGAATCTCTTCGCCCGCTAGGAAATGGCTCTGCCGACAGATCACTCCGGAGCGCTTGCCACAATGGACACCGATAGGATGGCGCGGGCCTTTGCCCCGTTCGAAACGCTGGCTGCAGCTCTCATTCCGCATGCTGCCGATAGCGACGATGGCTCACATGATATTGCTCATATCCTGCGGGTCTTCCGCAATGCTATGGCGATTCAGGCTGAAGAAGGCGGCAATGCCCGTATTCTGGCTGCGGCCGTACTCCTGCATGACTGCGTCGCCGTGGAGAAGAACTCGCCGCATCGCGCCCAGGCTTCCCGGCTAGCCGCAGAGAAAGCAGCGCGCATTCTGCAGGAGCTTGGCTGGGCGGATGAGGATATCGCTGCGACGGCGCATGCGATTGTCACTCACAGCTTCTCCGCCAATCTTCCGCCCGAAACCCCGGAAGCGAAGATGCTGCAGGATGCCGACCGGCTGGATGCAATCGGCATGGTCGGCGCGGCACGCTGTTTCTACATTGCAGGCCGCCTCGGTTCCGGCCTCTATGACCCTTTCGATCCGCTGGCCACCGAACGGCCGCTCGACGATAAGCGCTTCGCCATTGACCATTTCGAGACAAAGCTGTTCAAACTGGCAGATGGTTTTCAGACCGAGACCGGACGCAAGTTTGCCGAAGCGCGGCATGACCGGCTGAAAACCGTGCTGGCAATGTTCATCGACGAAATCTGAGGGCTATCCATGCGCGTCAGCGATCTTTTCATTTACCCGCTCAAGAGCGCACGCGGCATTGCCATTCCGTCGGCCGCCGTCGACGCCTTCGGTCTGGCAGGCGATCGCCGCGCAATGCTCGTCGATCCTTCCGGCCATTTCTTTACCCAGCGGGAATTGCAGGACCTGGCCCGCATAGACATTCAACCGGGCCCCTCCTATTTGCGGCTCAAGATGGATGGCAAGCCTGACATCATCGTGCCGCCCCCTCACCCCGAAAACCGCATGGATGTCGTTGTCTGGAAATCGACCGTCAATGCATCCGTCGCCGACGACGAGACCAACAAGGCGCTGTCGGCATGGATGGGGCGTGAGGTCAGGATGGTCTTCTTCGACAGGCTTGCAAAGCGCATAGCCAGTCCGGAATGGGCGGGTGATGATACGCCTGTCACCTTTGCAGACGGATATCAGATCCTCGTCACCACCACCGGTTCGCTCAAGGCGCTCAACGCCAATCTCGCTGCCCATGGCGAAGGCGCCGTCGGCATGGAGCGCTTCCGCCCGAACATCGTCATCGATATCGACGAGGAATGGCCGGAAGATCGCTGGGCAGCAATCGAGGTCGGTGGCATCCGGCTCGATCTCGTCAAGCCTTGCTCGCGCTGCATCATGACGACCCAGGACCAGAAGACCGGTTCACGCGATGTACCAAACCCGATGCCCGCCATGGGCCGCATCCGCATGTCGGCCGACCGCCGCGTCCCCGGCCCGCTCTTCGGCTGGAATGCTGTACCGCGCGGCGATGGCTCCGTAAAGATCGGCGACACGGTGACGGTTCTCGAAGAACGGCCGGAAGGTTGGGCGCTCAAACAACGATAGTCGGCTGACGCGACCGTAGCCCTTCATTTTCGCTTCGCGCGCCTTGGTGGGCCCCTGGTTGCAGGTATGGCGCTGTCGTAAGGCAGCAGCGTAAATTTCCTGCCGAACATTGATGTAGACCGCGACTTTTTTCAGCGACCGGCAACACGATCAGGGAACAAAGCTTCATTGCCGCGCGAGGTCACGGCGACGGCCTTCAGCGCCGCCTGAATGAAACCCTCGCGCGCAGCTGCGATTTGTATACCGCGAGGCTCATAGACATGCCGATGCAGGAAGAATCCGGTCAGACGGAAGGCTGCAGACAGACTATCTCCATCCGCAGCGACTACGGCTCCAGTCGTCAGGAATGACGGCAACGCCAACATCTTGTCCGCCCACGGCAAGCCAGCCGCCCGGCAAACGGCACGCCCGCTTTTCGGCGACACGAATGCCAGATCCTCACGCCCGCCGGTTGCTGCGCATTCGGTCAAGTCGAGACCAAAACCGAGGTCGTTCAAGACAGCAAGTTCGAAGCGCACGAAAAGCTCGCCAGCATCGGCGGGGTTCTGCAGGTTCTCCAAGATGACATCGAGCGCATCATAGAGATGCGGATGCGGATCGCGCTCCGGCAGCAACCGTAACAAGGCCGCCATCGCCTGGACGCCGTAGACGGCGGTGGCGGTTTCCATTAGCCGCGCCGCTCTCAGCGTTACCGGCTCCATGCGAAATTCACCGAGATGCTCGTGTAACCTCGCCCGCCAGGTCGCTTCAACGAGATTGCCGGCCTGCAGTACCGGCTGCATCGAACGGGACCGGCCGCCTCGCACCATTCCCATATGACGGCCCCGCGACCGCGTCATCACCTCGACGACGACGCTGGTCTCGCCGTGGCGTTTGACGCCCAAGATGATCGCATGGTCCTGCCACTGCATTGGCTGGCCTATCCTAAAACTTGTCTCGATTCGAGTTTAGAGCATTTCCGGTAAAAGTGCGTAGCAGTTTTCCGTCCGGAGCGCCTGAAGACAAAAAGATAAAGCGCTTCCGCGATTCAAGGAAAGGCGGAAATGCTTTGGATAAAGGCCTCTGACATCACAGGGCGGAGGATTTTCCGGCGGCCGACAGCATCTGGACGAAGAGGCGCATGGCTTCTTCATCGAAAGGCTTGTTCAACAGCGGCACATGCCGCAGGTCCGGTGGAAAATCGAGCGTATCGGAATAACCGCTGACGAAACCAAAGACGATGCCGCGCTCCAGCAGCAGCCGTGCGAAGCCGAAGCTCGTCGTTTCTCCTAGATTGACGTCGAGCATCGCGAAGTCATAGCTATCGGAGTGAACGGCGTTGACCGCCTGTTCCAGATTCGAGGCAATCTCAACCTGCCCAATCCCGACAAGGCGCAGTATCTCCTCCACCTCCATCGCAATAATGAGATTATCTTCGAGAATAAGGACTCGTTGAAACTTCATCTCAACATCGTCCCCACATGCCTGCGCCAAGCCATCCGGCCCGTTAAGAAATTCCACATCTATCCCTCCGGCGCCGATCATTGGCCCGTATTGAATGGAAGGTTTCCCATCCGTTCCTGGCTAGGTCTGTTGTTACATGACGTCGCCTACAACCCGCTTCGCACTTTTTGCATTGCGGTACTATGGGCTCGTCAATGTGCTCCAATCGCTTTTGCCGCCGGGGTTAGTAAAGAATGAAACTGGTCGAAAAGTGACGGACGCATTAATCTAAGCTGGTACAGCTGAGGTCGACATTTAAAAAAGACATGTCGTTGATCACAATAAATATCGTCAAATGAAGGGTCGCTTCCCCGAATCAGGACTGTGCCAACCGGCTACATCTGCGAGGCCCTTCGCATCCAGAACGCTGCAGCCGCGATCCTGCCAGAGAATCAATCCGCGCTCAGCCAGCTTTTTCAATGTCTTATTGGTATGGACCACGGAGAGACCGAGCGTATCGGCAACATGCTGCTGCGTGATGGGAATGACCTTGCTGCCGTTGAACAAGTGAAGCGCGCTGGCGCGCTGATACAGATAAGCGATCAGATAGGCTGCTCGCTCGATTGCCGATCGACGGCCGATACTCAGCAGATGCTCGTCCAGAATCCGCTCTTCCTGAGCCGCGATCCAGGTCAGATCGAAGGCTAATGGCGGATGGGAATTATAAAGCGTCATCAACTCCGCGCGCTCGAAAACGCAGAGCGAGATCGGTGACAGCGCTTCCGTGGAATGCTGCATCTCTCCCATGATCGAACCTTGCAATCCGATCAGGTCGCCAGGCATGACATAGTTGAGAATCTGTCGCCGCCCGTCCTCCAGCGTCTTGTATCGAAAGCCCCAGCCGGACAGGATGGTAAAAAGGTGGGCGCTGTGAGCTCCTTCCAGAAAGATCGTAGCACCCGCATCGACGAGCAACTCGCCCTTCTTGAAGCCGCTGATGAACGTCAGTTCTTCGCGCTCGAATTCCCGAAAATGTGGAAGAGCCCTCAACGGACATTGCTGACATGGTGTCCGTTGCCCATGCATCGTCGCGGCTTTCGCCATGGAACGCTCCCCTGAGTTGCATCAGTTCAGGCGATGCGCCCGATAAACTGTTGCAATATAAAGCATTCAGCGGAGCAAAGTTCCATTAATGCGGGAAATCGAGGCCCATTTCCCGGAAACGCTCGGGATCATCACCCCAATTCTCGCGAACCTTGACGAAGAGGAAGAGATGCACCGGCTGTTCCAGGATCTCCGCAAGCTCCTTGCGCGACGCAGTCGAGATCGATTTGATCGCCTCGCCACCCTTTCCAAGGGCAATCTTCTTCTGGCTTTCCCGCTCGACATAGATCACCTGTTCGATGCGAACGGAGCCATCCTTGCGTTCTTCCCACTTCTCCGTTTCGACATGCGACGAGTAGGGAAGCTCCTGATGCAGGCGCAGAAACAGCTTTTCGCGGGTGATTTCGGCAGCGAGCTGCCGCATCGGCAAATCGGAGATCTGGTCTTCGGGATAGTACCAAGGCCCCTCCGGCAAGGTTTTCGCCAGATAGTCCATCACATCGTCGCAACCGGAGCCGTTTTCAGCCGAGATCATGAAAGTCTGGTCGAAGGCGATCTTTTCGTTGGCGGCAGCGGCAAGTGCCAGCAAGTCCTCGCGGCGAACGCGATCAATCTTGTTGAGCACCAGGATTTTGGGCTGGGGAACTTCCTTCAGTCCCTCCAGAATGGCTTCGGCATCGCCGCGCAAACCGCGCTCGCTATCGATCAGCAGCATGATCAGATCGGCGTCCTTGGCACCGCCCCAGGCTGATGTCACCATTGCCCGGTCGAGGCGACGGCGCGGCTTGAAGATGCCGGGCGTATCCATGAATACGATCTGCGCATTGTTGTGGATAGCGATGCCGCGAACGACGGCGCGCGTCGTCTGCACCTTATGGCTGACGATCGAAACCTTTGCGCCGACGAGCCGGTTGAGCAGCGTCGACTTTCCCGCGTTTGTCGGGCCGATGAGCGCCACGAAGCCGGAATGGGTCGGGCCGCTATGTTCAACCGCGCCATCTTCGGCGGGCGTATCTTGCTGATTGGTCATCTTTTCCGTCGTTTCCAGGCAGTCACTTCTCAGTCGACTGAGGCTGCCATACACCTTCGCGCTCCAAAATCCGCGTTGCCGCCACTTGTTCGGCCGCACGCTTGGAGCGTTCAATTCCTGTCTCGGGCGCGGTTCCCGCCACTGCCACGGTCACCGTGAAGCGAGGATCATGATCCGGTCCGCTGCGATCATCAACCCTGTAAACCGGCGTCACGCCGAATTTTGCATGCGCCCATTCCTGCAACTCGGTCTTGGCGTCCCGTCTTGCCCCATCGGGCCGAACCGCGCGGCGCTGCCAATAACGCAGAATGAACGTGCGGGCCACTTCGAGGCCACCGTCCAGATAGAGCGCTGCGATCAGGCTTTCGACGACATCGGCGCGCACGTTGAGCATGCGCTTGCCGGTCAGTTTCTTCACGTCGGCACCGGTGCGGATATAGAGATGCAGCTGCATCTCATCGGCGACTTCGGCGCAGGTCTCGGCACTGACCAACTGGTTGAGGCGAACCGAAAGCTCGCCTTCGGTCGCAGTCCCGAACGTGCGGAACAGAAGCTCGGCAATGCACAGGCCGAGAACCCGGTCGCCAAGGAACTCCAGCCGCTCGTAGTTGCCGGATTTGTGCGTGCGGGCGCTGGCATGCGTCAGCGCCCAATCGAGACGATCCCTTTCGGCGAACTCGTAGCCTATTACTGATTCAAGCTTGGCACGATCCGCCTGCGAGAGCGCCTGCACTTTCGTCATTCGACAACCTTGAAGAGACGATCCCAACGCATGTTGGTCGGCCATTTCCAGATCTCGCGGAACGAGGTGTCGTGACCGAGCGAGAAGAAGATGACGCTGGCGCGACCGATCAGGTTCTCAGCCGGTACATAGCCCACATCGAAGCGGCTATCGTCGGAATTGTCGCGGTTATCGCCCATCATGAAATAATGTCCGGCCGGAACGACGTACTCCTGGGTGTTGTCGCCACGCGAATTCGGCGAAAGATCCAGCGTATCATAGACCTTGCCGCTATCTGCCAACCGCTCGCTGTAGACAGGGATATGATCGCCCGGCTCCTGGCTGTAGTCCGACGAGAAGGTGCCATGCGGTTCGCGCGGCACGGCCTGACCATTGATGTAGAGGATATCGTTCTTCATCTGGATGCGGTCGCCAGGCAGGCCGATGACGCGCTTGATGTAATCAACATCCGGATTGGGCGGGAAGCGGAAAACGACCACGTCACCGCGCTTCGGCTCACTTGCGAAGATGCGGCCGCTGAACAGGTTCGGCGAGAACGGCAGCGAATACTTGGAATAGCCATAGGCGAACTTGTTGACGAAGATATAGTCGCCGACAAGAAGCGTCGGCATCATCGAGCCTGACGGAATGGTGAATGGCTGAAATAGAACCGTGCGGATGATCATGGCCAGGACAAGTGCCTGAACGATGACCTTGATGTTTTCCCACAGAGCATTCTGCTGTTTAACGGCTTTCTCGGACACGCAGTCTTGTTCCTTTTTCGCACCCCACCGGCGCAACTTGCATTCAGGCTCTCTCTACTCGCTTCAAATCACCGCGGCAATGCCGCTGGCGCCAAAAGCCACATCTACCAGCGATTCAGCCCTCAATCGGCAGAGCCTCGATGATCACAAAGGCCTGAGCAAGAGGAAAATCATCCGTTATCGTCAAATGAATGGCAGCCCGGTGATTCTTCGGCAACATGGCGTTCAGCCGTTCTGCCGCGCCGCCGGTCAATTGCATGGTCGGCTTGCCGCTCGGCAGATTGACGACACCCATATCCCGCCAGAAGACGCCCTGCGCCAGCCCGGTGCCCAATGCCTTGGAGCAGGCTTCCTTGGCCGCAAAGCGCTTGGCGTAGGATGCGGCCTTGTTCTTGCGACCCTCGGATTTGGCGCGCTCGACATCCGTAAAGCAACGATCGGTGAACCTGACGCCGAAGCGCTCTATCGTCTTCTCAACACGACGGATGTCGATGAGATCGCTGCCTATACCGATAATCATGATGCGGCCCTCCCGATGGCCCCGGACGACGTCAGTCTCAGACGCTCGAGGCGTTTTCGGCGAGTGCCAGCCGCTCGCGGGCGCGCTCCATCAGGCGCTCCTTGCGGCGTGTCTTGAAGGTTTTCACGCCGTAATAGGTCAACGCATAGACGATCACGCCGGAAATGATCGCGGGCGGAATGCCCCCGATCAGCATGGGCTTCAGGACCGGATCCCAGATTTGCAGTAGATCGCCCTTATGCCAAAGCGCCGGCAGATCAACGCCGCCCTGACTGCCGCTGTCGCGAGCCAGGATCAGATGACCGATTTCCCAGGTGAAAGCCCAGATGAAAGGGTAGGTAATGGGATTGCCGGCAGCCAGACAGCCGAGCGCGGAAGCAATGACGTTGCCGCCGATCAGATAGGCAATGATGATCGCCATCACGAAATGCACACCGATGAACGGCGTCCACGACACGACGATACCCGCTGCAAAGCCAGCCGCGACCGAATGCGGCGAAGCGGCCAGACGAACGAGGCGCTTGCCAAAATATTGAAAAGAGCGAACGAAACCTTTACGGGGCCACATGTGCTCCCGCAATTTTTCCTTCAGTGTCAGTGGTTTTCGGCGACGAAATAGCATGCGGCTTATCTAGTGCACTGGAGGCGGTCATGACAAGACCGGCCAAACACATCCCGAGCCGATTAAGAACCGAAAGTACGGCTCTTTTTGGAACGTCGTCTGCTCAAGTCACGGAAACAAGGACGCCCGCTCATTTCCGGCAAGCATTCCCGCAATATCGGGAAGCTCCAAGGGCGCAATATCGACGCGCCCTTCCTGGACCTGGAAGTATTGCTAGCGATTAACGCTGGCGGAACAGACCACGGTCAACCTGACGCTGACGATATTCAAGATCAAAGCGGTCATGCGAACCATTCAGGTAAGCCATTTCGCGCTCTTCAACACTCGGGACACGCAGCGCGCGGGCGATTTTCTTGATCGGGCTAAACATTATCTTCTCTCATCTCTGTTTCGTTTCTTCGATGACCAGAAGATAGGCGCAGCAAAGGTTAATTACCAGCTC
>NZ_JAELTU010000179.1 GCF_016429015.1 Rhizobium sp. ASV20 | reverse complement strand
AAACAGCATGTCCTATGTTGAATTTCGCCGGAATCTCCCAACGAAAGTCACGATAGAGGGCTTCATAAGTATCTCGCGGGGGCAATTTCATGCGGAATTCCAAAAATGGTGCAGCGCAGCTAACACCTGTCGCCTCCAGGGTTCAAGGAAACATTTGAAATCGCCGTCTTCCCCCCTGCGCGAATCGCCTTATTTATTGAAGAATACTTCCAAGCTCTTCACGAACCAATGCGTTCGCCGGCGGCGTTACCCGCCAATTTGCCTTTCGCGGCGCACCATTCCCATCGCCCTTCCGACGATGGGCCTCCTTGTATCAAATGATCGAATGGACGGAGAATATCGATGGAATACGTAAAGTTTGGCAGGACCGGCCTTGAAGTCTCGCGCATCTGCCTGGGTTGCATGACCTACGGCGATCCCAGCAAGGGCACGCATGCCTGGTCGCTGAAGGAGGAGGATAGCCGTCCTCTACTGCGCCAGGCGATCGAAGCGGGCATCAACTTCCTCGATACGGCCAACACCTATTCCGACGGTTCATCGGAGGAGATCGTCGGTCGCGCCATCAAGGATTTCGCGCGGCGCGAGGATATCGTGCTCGCCACCAAGGTCTTCAACCGCATGCGCCCCGGCCCGAATGGCGCCGGCCTGTCGCGCAAGGCGATCTTCGACGAGATCGACAACAGCCTGCGTCGCCTCGGCACCGACTATGTCGACCTCTACCAGATCCATCGCTGGGATTACACGACACCGATCGAGGAAACCCTGGAAGCGCTGCATGATGTCGTCAAGGCTGGTAAGGCGCGCTACATCGGCGCTTCCTCCATGCATGCCTGGCAGTTCGCCAAGGCGATCTACACCTCCCGCCTCAATGGCTGGACGGAATTCGTCAGCATGCAGGACCATCTGAACCTGCTCTATCGCGAAGAGGAGCGCGAAATGCTGCCTTTCTGCGAGGATCAGAAGATCGCCGTTATCCCCTGGAGCCCGCTCGCCCGTGGCCGCCTTACCCGCGACTGGGACGAGGCGACAGCCCGCACCCAATCCGACGAGTTCGGCAAGACGCTCTACACTCAGGCGCTGGAAGCCGACCGCAAGATCGTGGATGCCGTCGGCGCCATCGCCAAGGCACGCGGCATTCCGCGCGCCCGGGTCGCAACCGCATGGGTTCTGCAGAAGAGCGCCGTCACCGCGCCGATCATCGGCGCCTCCAAGCCCGGCCACATCACTGATGCCGTCGCCTCCCTGGAAGTCAAACTGACGCCGGAAGAAATCGATGCTCTGGAAGCGCCCTACGTTCCGCATGGGGTTGCCGGGTTCAAGTGAACCGGGATTTTCGGGCTGGTCAGCTTGGGCCAACGATGCCGCGGCTGCTTGCATGAGCAGCCGCTCTCCCCGCGAACGGGGAGAGGGTTAGGGACAGCCCTACGCTCCAGAGCCCAATGGGGCTTGCAATGCAGTCCCTGGTAAATCGCGCAAAAGTGACTTCACGAGCAGGTCACAGTTGAGGCTTAACTGGATCGAGGTTCCTTACCCCCGAGGATGATGTCCGATGATCACAGTTCCCTTCGAAGCGCGGCGCTTTCAATCGACCGCGGCCTATTACCTGCGCTATCGCATCCCTTATCCGGACAGGCTGATTGCCCGCATTGCCGAACGTAGCGGCCTGAAAGCCGGCGATCATGTGCTGGATCTCGGCTGCGGCCCGGGCCAGCTCGGCATCGCCTTCGCCAGGTTGCAGGATGCAGCCGTTACAGCCATGGATCCGGAACCGGAAATGCTCGCCGAAGTCGAGGCCGGCGCGAACAAGGCCGGCGTCGATATCACCATTCGCCAAGGCTCCTCCTACGATCTCGGGCCTGATATCGGCAAACTCCACCTCTGCGTCATGGGTCGCTCCTTTCACTGGATGGACAGGCCGGCAACGCTTGAGGCATTGGACAGGTTGATCGAACCGGGCGGCGCCGTCGTGCTCTTTCATGACAGGAGCATCCTGGCCGAGCCGAACTGGCGCGACATCCTGGAGCCGCTGATGGAGACCTATTCGCCCGAACGGACCGCGGAGAGACAGATGCGCCGGGGCAAGGAATGGGCACCGCACGAAGCCATGCTGCTCGCCTCACCTTTCCGCAATCTCGAGCGTATCGGCATCGTCTCGGAATATGCGAGAGATATCGAGGAGATCGTCGGCCGCGTCTTCTCGATGTCGTCGACCTCGCCACAGGCGCTCGGCGACAAGGCAGCCGATTTCGAGATGGCGCTTCGTGAAAAGCTGCTTGCGGCCGCTCCCGATGGCAAATTCACGGAGATCGTAGAGGCGAACGGGCTACTCGCGTTCCGCGATTGAATTTGTGGACACGGAGCGGCCGGGCGAAACTTCTCACTGCTCCGATCTTCTCTTGCCTAAACTTCGCCCTTGTCCGGCTCGGTGGTGCCCGACTGCGGCGTCAGCTCCTGCCGCGTGGCCGCCAGAAATTCCTGCGACAGCTCGGGACTATCCATCGCCCGCGCCAGAATGACGGCGCCGACCATAGCTGAGAGGCTGGCAAATGCCTTGCGGCGGCGATCCTCGGGGGTTTCGCCGGGAACGATGTCTTCGAGCACTTCCACCAATCCGATGAGGCCGCCGGTGAAGGTGGATTGCATTTCCGGGCCGTGGCGGCTGACCTCTTGCGTCAACGCCGCAAAGACGCAGCCCGTCGCATGCTCGACGACATTGCGATGGGAGAGATAATGGCCCAGCAGTGCTTCCAGCGGCTGCTCGGGCGAACTTGCTGCCACCTGCTGCCAGCGCTCCAGCGAGCGCGCCACCAAGGCCTTGCTCGCCTCGCAGGCAAGCTCATCCTTCGAATCGAAATGACCATAGAAGCCGCCATGCGTCAAACCGGCGGCCTTCATGATGTCGGCGACGCCGATGCCGTCAAAGCCCTTCTCACGGAAAAGCTCGCCTGCCACGGCAAGGATCTTTTCGCGATTCTCGGCGAATTTTTCCCGGCTCACTCTCATCAAAAAACTCCATCAGAGCATCAATAAATCTGTATTGACAATTTACATGACGAACATCATCAATACAAAACAAATATGATCGCTATCATGTAAATGCCTTTACACAAACGTTCAAGCCAGGAGAGCGGCACGGCGCTATAAGCGAATACGGTTCCCCCGGGCCTTTCGCAATCGAACGCCTTCGCCGCCCACCTGATCCCGACGTCAAGCCACGCAACCCTATCGGAACGCAGCTCATGGTCTCCACCGCTATTGCCTCGACGCTCGCCCGGCGCAACATCCATTACGGATGGGTCGTCGTCGGCGCTACCTTCCTCACCATGCTCGTCACGGCCGGCGCCATGGGTGCGCCCGGCGTGCTCATCAAACCGCTGGAAGACGAGTTCGGCTGGAGCACTTCGTCCATCTCATCTGCGCTCGCCGTCCGCCTCATCCTGTTCGGCCTGATGGGTCCATTCGCCGCGGCTTTCATGAACCATTTCGGCGTACGCAAAGTCATCGTCTTCGCGCTCGGCACCATCGGCATCGGCTTCATCGGCTCCCTGTTCATGACACAAGTCTGGCAGCTGCTTCTGTGCTGGGGCATCATCGTCGGCTTCGGCACAGGCCTCACCGCCATGGTTCTGGCGGCAACCGTTTCGACGCGTTGGTTCACCAAGCACCGAGGTCTCGTCATCGGCATGCTGTCGGCAAGCTCGGCCACCGGACAGCTGGTCTTCCTGCCGCTGATGGCGGAGCTGACGACGCGCTATGGATGGCGCTCTACCGTGATTTTTGTCTGCGGCATGATCGTCGTTGCCGCCTTCGTCGTGCTGCTCTTGATGCGCGACAGACCTTCTGACGTCAATCTGCCGCTCGTCGGCGAGATCCACATCACCCCGCCGCCGGCTGCAACCAAGAATCTGAGAGCAGCGCTCGCCTCGCCCATTGCCGTTCTGCGGGAGGTATCCACGACTTCGACTTTCTGGATCCTGTTTGCCACCTTCTTCATCTGCGGCCTGTCGACCAATGGTCTGATCCAGACGCATTTCGTCACGCTTTGCGGCGATTTCGGCATCGTGCCGGTAGCCGCTGCCAGCGTGCTGGCCGTCATGGGCATCTTCGACTTCTTCGGCACGATCGGCTCCGGCTGGCTCTCCGACCGCTTCGACAATCGCTGGCTGCTGTTCTGGTATTATGGTCTGCGCGGTCTGTCGCTGGTCTACCTGCCCTTCAGCAACTTCACCTTCTACGGCCTGTCGATCTTCGCCGTCTTCTATGGCCTCGACTGGATCGCCACCGTGCCGCCGACCGTTAAGATCGCCGCTGACCGTTTCGGCCGCGAAAAGGCAGGCCTCGTCTTCGGCTGGGTCTTTGCCGGCCACCAGCTCGGCGCCGCCACCGCCGCCTATGGCGCAGGCCTCACCCGCACGGAGCTGAACACCTATCTGCCCGCCTTCTTCGTCGCCGGCGCCTTCTGCCTGCTGGCCGCCATCCTGGCGATCACGCTACAAAAACCCGGCTCCGTCGCCAAAGGTGGCCCGGCAATGGCTCACTGAGCTTGCAAGAAAAGCCCATGGCATCGATGGATGCCATGGGCCAAGCCGCAACCCTGCGGAAACACTCGCAATATCTGCCGCACCCCGCTTGCGCGCCCCGCCGATCACATGCTAGACAGCCGCCTCGTCAGTACCCCGTTGCCCCATTGGCGGAATTGGTAGACGCGCTCGACTCAAAATCGAGTTTCGAAAGAAGTGCTGGTTCGACTCCGGCATGGGGCACCACTAAATCTCAAGACTGTTGCTTTTCATGCAGTTGTCGGAGTTTTTACACGAGCCGCTACTTTTGCGCGATCGTTAGTGATGCTACACCCTTTTCCAATTGCATTTGAGCAAGAATGAAACGCGGCAGTGGCAGGAACACCCTGATGCCGCCAGTTTTCCAAAAATTGTTGTCACCGTAAAATTTGAGGGCGAAAAATTGTCTGAGATTGCCACCACTTCCACACGCATCGGTCGCCTCAAATGCTCGTTCAGCGTGGCGGAATCGATCGGCAGCGTCGTTCTCTGGGTCATATTGACGATCGTCACGCTCGGCCTCGCACTGATGGTCTTCCCCTATTACCTCAACCGCGCCGTGTTGAACAAAACCGAGCTGCTGGATGGCTCAGGGCGCCCCGTCGGCCGCCTCAACTGTACCTTCAATATCGGTCATTCGATAGGACATGTGATCCTCTGGGTCCTTCTGATTATCGTGACCCTTGGCCTTGCCAGCTTCCTCTATGCCTATCGTGTGATCCGTGTTGTGCTGAACGAAACGCGAGTCGAATATTATTGAGGAAACCCGGTAATGGCTTTGACGCAGCCGCCTCAAAGCCCTCACCATCACGAAAAATTTTGATTTTGTGCGGCTTCCGTCACCCGGCGACCATTTACAGCCATATTCCTGCCCCCTAAAGGTTTGCAACGCAGCAATAGGGGGCCACATGCTTCGAAGACTTTACGACTGGACCATGTCGCTTGCCGGCCGCAAATCGGCCGAGGTCTGGCTCGCCGTTATCGCCTTCGTCGAAAGCTCGGTCTTCCTCGTTCCGGCCGACGTGCTTTTTCTGCCGATGTCGCTGGCCAAGCCCGAGCGCGCCTGGCGCTATGCGCTGACGGCGACGGTCGCCTCAGTGCTCGGCGGCATTGCCGGCTGGGCGCTTGGCTACTACGCCTTCGAGACCATTGCCAAGCCGATCCTCGAATTCTACGGCAAGCTGGACGCTTTCAACCAGATGAGCGCCGGCGTTACCTATGAATGGGTTCTGCTGCTGCTGGTCACGTCAGGCCTGGCGCATCTGCCGCCGATCAAGGTGGTAACGATCCTGTCCGGCGTCGCCCATATCGATCTCGGCCTGTTCATCATCTCGGCCATCGTCGCCCGCGGCGCGCGATTCTTCCTTCTGGCCTTCCTGCTGCGTCGCTACGGCGAATCCATCCGCCATTTCATCGAGAAGCGCCTGGGCCAGATTGCCATGGCAGCCGCCGCCGTTCTCATCGCCCTCTATGCAGTCTTCCATTTTGCCCTGGCAAGCTGACCAAGGAGCCCCCACGCATGTCCACGACCTCGACCTCCTCTCGCGCCGGCCTCGGCTATAGCGTGCTGCTGACGATCGGCATGATCGTCGTCGTCGGCTCAGCGCTCGGCTTCCAGCATATCGGCGGTTATATCCCCTGCGCCCTCTGCCTGGAGCAGCGCCAGCCCTATTATTACGGCATCCCGGTCGCGATCGTGGCCGCGTTGAGCGCCATCGCAGGCCTGCCCTCCTGGATCACCCGCGGCCTTTTGATCATTGCCGGCCTGATGATGATTGTCGGCGGCGGCATCGGCGTCTATCACGCCGGCGTCGAATGGCACTTCTGGGAAGGCCCGACCACCTGCTCGACGACAGCCAGCAGCATGACGCAGAACGCCGGCAATCTCCTGAGCGAACTCAGCACCATCAAGGGCCCGTCCTGCACGGAAGCGGCGCTGCGCGTCCTCGGCCTGTCAATGGCCGGCTGGAATGTGATCGCCAGCGTGATTCTCGCTGCTATCGCTTTCGTCGGTGCGAAGAAGGCGGCCTGATCCTCAACACCTCGCAGCATCTGCAAACCTGCCTTCGCGGCATCTCCTCTGCAAGGAGGTGGTGCCGGAAACTGGCCTGCGGCCCACGGGAACGGAGAGATCCCGGTTCCAATTCCATAGCTGGAGCCGCGGCTCATGCCGCGGCGTCGATATTCCCGGGCGTCGCGCCGCCCTCTACCGATGCCGGCAGGTAGATGGTGTTTTTTCCATAGCCGCGCAGCTCCGGCCCGCGCTTTGCAGCGTCCGAATCCGGTTCGCGGATCCATTTGCGGCGGTTGAGTTTGAAGCGCTTCACAAGCTGCTCCAGTTCTCCTGCTCCCGCGGCAAGCGCCTCGGCCGTTGCGCTCATACTGCTCACCATCCCCGCATTTTGCTGAGTCATCTGGTCGAGCGAATTCACCGCAGCGTTGATTTCGTTCAGGCTGGTGGACTGTTCGGTAGCGGCGAGCGCGATGGCTTCCACATTGCCATCGATCGACAGCACAAACCCTTCGATGTGACGCAGCGCATCGCCGGTTTCGCCGACAAGTCGAACGCCCTCCTTCACTTCCTTGGTTGAATTGGCGATCAGGCCAGAGATCTCCTTGGCCGCCTTCGCGGAACGCTGGGCAAGCTCCCGAACCTCTTGGGCGACAACGGCAAATCCCTTACCGGCTTCACCGGCGCGAGCCGCCTCCACGCCGGCGTTCAAGGCAAGAAGGTTCGTCTGGAACGCAATCTCGTCGATGACCCCGATGATGTTGGAAATCTCCCTCGATGCGGCCTCGATCCGGTCCATGGCCGCCACGGTTGACGTGACAACATCAACTGATTGCGATGCGGCAGCGCGTGCCTCATGCACCAGCTTGCGGGCTTCGGCCGTGCGTCCAGTCGACTGCCGCACCGTAACGGTAATCTGCTCCAGCGCCGCCGATGTCTCTTCCAGGGCGGCAGCCTGCTGCTCGGAGCGGTGCGCGATGGCTCCCGCACTGTCGGTCATCTCACCGCTTTTCGTAGAAAGCATCCCCGTCTGCGTCAGCACCTGCTCCAGCGTCTCCTGAAACTTCGCAAGCGATTCGTTGAAATCGTGACGAAGATGTTCGAATTCGGAGACAAATGGCTTGTCGATCGTCATGCGGATGTTGCAGTCGGAAAGCCGTTCGAGACCGGCGCCGACTTCCTGCAAGGCGCGCACGCGCCCGGTGACATCGGTGGCGAACTTCACGACCTTCATCACCTTGCCGTCCTCGTCGAGGATGGGATTGTAGGTCGCCTGAATGTAGACAGCGCTGCCGTCCTTCGTCAGACGCTTGAACTCGTCGTTGAAGAATTCGCCGGCCGCCAACCGCGGCCAGAACTGCGCATATTCCCGCGATGCTGCATATTCTTTCTCGCAGAACATGCGGTGATGTTTCCCGACGATCTCCGCGAGCGAATAGCCGAGCGTATCGAGGAAATTCTGGTTGGCAGCCAGGATTTTTCCGTCGGGCGTGAACTCGATGATCGCCTGGGCGCGCGACAGGGCATTCAGCTTGCCCTTGCTATCAAGGGCTTCGCGTTTGGTGGTCGTAATATCCGTCGCGATCTTGACGATCTTCGTCACCTTACCTCCCCTCACAACCGGGTTGTAAGAGGCCTCGATCCAGATTTCGTCGCCGGATTTGGTCAGGCGCTTGTATTGGCGCTGGTCGTATTCGCCCTTTGCCAGCCGTGACCAGAAAGCCCGGTAGTCGACAGAGGCGGCTTCCACCGGATCGACGAAGATCCGATGGTGCTTGCCGATGATCTCTTCCGGTCGATATCCGACCGCGCCGCAGAAGTTTTCGTTGGCGTCAATGATCGTCCCATCGGGTTTAAAAGAGATGATTGCCTGCGAACGACCGAAAGCTCTCAAGACTGCCGAGTCGTCACCGAAAAGAGAATTGAAATGCATTTGAAGAGCCTTGTTGCAATAGCGCAGACATTGCTCAAATGGATTTTAAATTGTCTTTAATTTCCCGCCGATTTTCTGTGCGGCGCAGCGATTATTCTGTCCGGGAAAGCTAATCACGGCAGCTGGATGATTTTGCACCATTGTCGGGGCCTGCCACCCTGGAATACGGGTGAGCATATAGCGCGGCTTACCGATCCTACCTGAGGAGGAAAAGACTATGTCCGGCACCCGCGCCTTGCGGCCGCTGGCACCGGCAAGCCATCATCCTTACGGCTGCAGTTCCGAATCCCAGTAGAGATAGTCGAGCCAGCTATCGTGCAGGTAGTTCGGCGGGAAGAGGCGGCCGTTATTGTGCAGGTCCTGCACGCTCGGTTGATATGGCTTCTGCGCCGGGAACATGCCGGCCTGCTTCGGCAGCTTGCTGCCCTTGCGCAGATTGCACGGCGAACAGGCCGCGACCACGTTTTCCCAGGTTGTCTCGCCGCCATGGGCGCGCGGGATGACGTGGTCGAAGGTCAGGTCGTCATGCGAGCCGCAATATTGGCATTCGAACCGATCGCGCAGGAAAACGTTGAACCGGGTGAAGGCGGGATTGCGAGACGGCTGCACGTATGTTTTCAGGCAGACGACGCTCGGCAGCCGCATCGAGAAGCTCGGCGACGAAACGCTGTGATCGTATTCTGCAATGATATTCACACGGTCAAGGAAAACCGCCTTGATCGCGTCCTGCCAGGACCAGAGCGACAAGGGATAGTAACTCAGCGGTCTGTAGTCAGCGTTCAGGACGAGCGCCGGCAGGGACTGCGGGGAGACTGCAATCGTCAAGGAACCCTCCTGATCGATTCGGCATCTACACCTGTATATTAGGCCGGTTGTTACAGGATTGTGAAGTCCAATAAATTCAGTGCATAGAGGCTAATCCGCGAAGACTGCCGATTAAACTATAGGCAGCGCATCACGCCGTGTCTTCACGGCATAATAGGCCCAGAAAAGCCGGGCCGCGACCGAGCGCCAGGGCGCCCAAACCGCGGCTTCCCGGGCAACTGCCTTGGCAACGGGCCTGACTTCATGACCAAATGCCATGCCGACGGCCGCCTGCAGGGCCACATCGCCGGCCGGAAACACATCTGCGTGACCGCCGCAGAACATCAGATAAACCTCAGCCGTCCAGGGGCCGATTCCCTTGATCGATGTCAGCTCGGCAAGCGCCCTGTCCGGGGATTCGGCGCTAAGGGCATGCAAATCGAGACTGCCGCCGGCAACCGCTGCGGCGACGCGCGCCAGCGTATCGTGCTTGATTCGCGAGAGGCCGAAGCTTCGCCACGCCTCCGGCTCAAGACTGACATAGCCTTCGGCCGTCACCTGTCCCATCCCGGCGATCATCTTTCCCCAGATCGCATCGGCGCTGGCGCGGGAGACGACTTGGGAAACGATGATGTGCGCAAGCCCTTCGAAGCCCGGTTCACGCAGCCGCAGCGGCAAGGCGCCCGCCTCTGCGGCAACCTGCCGCAGGCGCGGATCGATCTCCAGCAGCGCAGCCAGTCCCTCTTCGATATCGCGCTCGTCGCGTATGATCTGCATGGCGTCTCGTAGTCCCCGACTCGATTTCGTGGCAGAAGAAAGCATGATCGATATTCTCCGTCAAAAGCCGAAATTCCGCTTTGCCCCGAGCCCGAACGGCGCGCTGCATCTCGGCCATGCACTGTCAGCCATTCTCAACCACGAGATGGCGGCAAAAGCCGGCGGCGATTTCCTGTTGCGCATCGAAGACATAGATCAGGCGCGCTGCACACCCGATTTCGAAGCCGGAATCTATACCGATCTGTCCTGGCTCGGTCTTGACTGGCAGGAACCGGTGCGGCGGCAATCCGAACATTTTCCGGCCTATCACGACGCGCTGCAGACGCTCATCGAGCGCGGTCTCGTCTATCCCGCCTTCCTAACCCGCGGCGAGGTCAAGGCACGTGTCGCCGCGCTCGAAGCAAGCGGCAGCCCATGGCCGCGCGACCCCGACGGCACGCCGCTCTATCCGCCCGGCGATCGCGACCGCAGCGGCGCCGAGCGGCAGCGCCTGCTGGCATCGGGCATGAGGCACGCCTGGCGTCTCGACATGGAAAGAGCGCTGGCAATGGTGGGTGCGCCGCTCCGTTGGCAGGAAAGCGGCGACGGCGAGAGAGGCGCTATCCTCGCGAACCCCTCGGCCTGGGGCGACGTCGTGCTCTCACGCTCCGATGCACCCTCCAGTTACCATCTTTCGGTTGTTGTCGACGATGCGGTACAGGGCATCACCCATGTCGTGCGCGGGCTCGACCTCTTCCACGCCACATCGATCCACCGCCTGCTGCAGCGGCTGCTTGGGCTGCCGGAGCCGCTCTATCATCATCACCGCCTTCTTCTCGGCAGCGACGGCAAAAAACTGTCGAAGAGCATGAGCGACACGGGCATTGCCGAATGGCGTGGGCAGGGTTTCTCAGCGGCGGAGCTTCGCCGCCGCATCGGCCTCTGATTCGGAAGGCGCAGTCGGCGTTGCGGCTCGGCTCGCGGTCTTGCCGAACAGCAGGCGGCGCACGCGAAACTTCATCAGCGCAGCATTGATTTCCGCCCCCATGATGAAGATCACCGCCAGCATGTAGAGGAAGATCAGCACGATCATCACCGACGCCAGGCCGGCGTAAGTGGCGGTGTAGTTGGCGAAGGTCGAGAGATAATAGGCGAACAGCAGGGCGCCGATCGACCAGAAGACCAGCGTCAGCACCACGCCGGGAATGACGTCGAGCAGCCGGCGACGCCCGGCCGCGAGCCACAGATGCAGGATCATCAATCCCGCCAGAAGCAGGAAGATCGTGCCGTAGATTCGCCAGCTGAAAACGATGTCGAGAATATCGGCAAGCTTCGGCACCCATTGCCGGGTGTAGTTGAGCGCCAGCGGCACCGCGACCAGCAGAATGCTGAGGATCGCGAAGATCAGCACTGCGATCAGCACGTAGCCGAGGCTGGCGAGGCGATTGAAATACCACGGCCTGGTTTCGGGGACGCGATAGGCGCGGTTGAGCGAGATTCGCAGCGCCTCGACGCCGTTCGAGGCGAAATAGGCGGCCGCAAGCACGGAGATCGTCAGAAGACCGCCGCGAGGAATGGTCAGGACCTGCACCACCTGATCGGCCAAAGGCTTGGCGATCGCTTCGGGCCAGGTATCGAAGATCAAATGCACCGCCGTCGACGAAAACTGACTGGCACCAAGAAAACTTGCCAAAGCCGTGCCAAAAATCAGAAAGGGGAAAACCGCCAGCAACGTCGAAAGCGCGACATGGCTCGCCATGGCGAACCCGTCATCCTCGACGAAGTGAAACACCGCGTCGTAGATTACCTTATAAGTCGTCCGCAGCGCTGTCGGCATTCCATCTCCGCTTGACGTCGGCACTCACCCGCCGGTTGTCGATTGTATCGGGTCCCTGAATATGGGAAACGAGACCTGCTTTGTACAGGAATCATCCCATGACGGAACAACGCATTATCCTGCTAACTGGTTGCTCCTCTGGAATCGGCGCCTATTGTGCGCGGGCGCTGAAGGCCGATGGATGGCGTGTCTTTGCCACGGTGCGCAAGGCGGAGGACCTGGCATCGTTGGAGGCCGACGGTATCGAAGCGCTGCTCCTCGACTACAGCAATCCAGAAACCATTTCCGCGACCGTTGCCACCGTGCGGGAGCGCACGGGCGATCGTATCGACGCCCTTTTCAACAACGGCGCCTACGGCCAGACCGGCGCCGTCGAAGACCTCTCGACAGAGGTGCTGCGCGAACAGTTCGAAGCGAATTTCTTTGGCTGGCACGAATTGACGCGCCAGATCATTCCGCTGATGCGCAAGCAGGGTCACGGCCGCATCGTCAACTGTTCGTCCATTCTCGGATTGATCCCCTATCGCTTCCGCGGCGCCTATACCGCCTCGAAATTCGCACTTGAGGGGTTGACGATCACGCTCAGGATGGAGCTGCAGGACAGCGGCATCCATGTGAGTCTAATCGAGCCCGGTCCTATCGCGACACGCTTCACGGCCAATGCGCTGGCCAAGATCCAACAGCACATCGACTTGGAAGGCTCGGCGCATGCGGTGGAATACCGCAGGCAACTCAGGCGGCTGGATGGCTCCGGACCGATCAGCAAACACAAATTAGGCCCCGAAGCGGTCTATGATGTGCTAAAATCGGCCTTGAACGTTAAAAATCCGCGCCCACACTATCTGGTAACGACACCCGCCAAGCAGGGTGTTCTCTTGAAAAGGCTATTGCCGGCTAACCTTTTCTATCGTCTGATGCGCCGGCTGGATTAGAGCGACCGGGAAAATGCAGAGCGTTTTCCGTCCGGGATTGCTCGGAAATGAAAATAGAGTGCAGCTTCGAGCTTTCGCGAAAAGCTTAGCTGCTCCGAAGACAAGGATGGAGGAGCCATGTCGACCGTTACTTATGTTGCCGCCATCATTGTCATGGGCCTCGTCGCGATTGTTCTCATTCGCGGCCTGCTGAACATGATGAAAGGCGATAATCCCAATCTTTCGAACCGGCTGATGCAGCTGCGCGTTCTGCTGCAGGCAGTCGCGGTCATCCTGATCATGCTGACGCTGTGGCTGACAGGCGGCGGCCGCCCGGCCTAGAGCGGATTCAGGTTTCCGTCCTGAATTGTCTGGAAGTGAAGGGATAGAGCGTTTCGCAATCCGAAGAAGAGCGAAAAGGCTCTAACCACAGGAAGACGATGGTCAAGCTCAACAAGATCTATACCAAGACCGGCGATGACGGCACCACGGGCCTCGTCTCCGGTCCGAGACGGCTGAAACACGATCTGCGCGTCGAAAGCTATGGCACCATCGACGAAACCAATTCCGCCATCGGCGTCGCGCGGCTGCACACTGTCGACTTGCCCGATCTCGACGCCATGCTGATGCGCATCCAGAACGATCTCTTCGATCTCGGCGCAGATCTGTCGACACCGGAAACCGACGAACCGCCAGCCTATGAACCGTTGCGTATCGTCGATCATCAGGTCGAGCGCATCGAGCACGATATCGATCTGCTGAATGCTGATCTTGAGCCTTTGAGGTCTTTCATTCTTCCCGCCGGGAGCCCGGCATCGGCCCATTTGCATCTCGCCCGCACCATTGCGCGGCGCGGCGAGCGCCTGATGGTGGCGCTTTCACGCAGTGAAGGCGAGAAGGTCAGCCCTCCGGCGCTGAAATACATCAATCGACTGTCCGATTTCCTGTTCGTCGCAGCGCGCCATGCCAATGATTGCGGGCGCGCCGATGTGCTCTGGGTTCCCGGCCAGAATCGCTAGCAACCGGTTTGATTCACTAGCAGGAACCGTATTGACGTTGACGTAAACGTTATTTATGCCTTTGGGGCAATTCGTCTCTCTGCGGCCTGGAAGCGTTGTAATTGGGAAAAAAACGCGTATCCATGTCGCCATTCGACAAATGGAGTGGCGCTAAACAGCGCATGCTCTCGGGCGGTCATGTTGAAGGAAGGATTCCATGAAGATACTGGTGCCAGTTAAGCGGGTTGTTGACTACAACGTGAAGATCCGCGTGAAGCCGGATGGATCTGGCGTTGAGCTTTCGAACGTGAAGATGTCGATGAACCCGTTCGACGAAATCTCTGTCGAAGAGGCGCTGCGTCTGAAGGAAGCGGGCAAGGCCGAGGAAGTGGTGGTCGTATCGATCGGACCTGCCAAGGCTGAAGAGACGCTGCGCACGGCGCTGGCCATGGGCGCGGACCGCGCCATCCTCGTGGAAACCGACGATGCCGTCGAGCCGCTGGCCGTTGCCAAGATCCTCAAGGGCGTCACCGAAGCCGAACAGCCGGGTCTCATCATCGTCGGCAAGCAGGCGATCGACGACGACTCGAACCAGACCGGCCAGATGCTGGCTGCCCTGCTCGGCGCAGCGCAGGCGACCTTCGCCTCCAAGATCGAGATCGAAGTTGTCGGTCCTGGGGGCAAGGCCCAGGTCACGCGCGAAGTCGACGGTGGTCTGCAGACCATCGAAGTCAAGCTGCCGGCCGTCGTGACGACGGACCTTCGCCTCAACGAACCGCGCTACGCCTCGCTGCCCAACATCATGAAGGCCAAGAAGAAGCCGCTCGACAAGAAGTCGCCGGCCGATTTCGGCGTATCCACCGAGCCGCGTCTGAAGGTTCTGAAGACCGAAGAGCCGGGCGGCCGCAAGGCTGGCGTCAAGGTCAAGTCGGTTGCCGAGCTGGTCGAAAAGCTCAAAGTCGAAGCCGGCGTGCTTTAAACCAGTCCGAACGAGGAGTTAGACATTATGGCCATTCTTCTTCTGGCTGATCACGACAATGCCCACCTCTCCGACCAGACCGCCAAGGCGCTGACGGCGGCTGCCAAGATCGGCGGCGACGTGCATGTGCTCGTGGCAGGCGCGGGCGCCAAGGCTGCGGCCGAACAGGCTGCAAAACTGTCGGGCGTTTCCAAGGTGCTGGTTGCCGAGGACGCAAGCCTTGCCAACAATCTCGCCGAGCCTTTGGCGGCGCTGATCGTTTCGCTCGCCGGTTCCTATGACACCATCATCGGTGCTGCGACTTCGGTCGGCAAGAACGTGCTGCCACGCGTCGCAGCCCTTCTCGACATCGCGCAGATCTCCGAGATCATCGAAGTGGTTTCGGCCGATACCTTCAAGCGCCCGATCTATGCCGGCAATGCCATCCAGACCGTGCAGTCGACCGACGCGAAGAAGGTCATTACCGTACGCACGGC
>NZ_JAELTU010001062.1 GCF_016429015.1 Rhizobium sp. ASV20 | reverse complement strand
AGAGGTTCTGTCGCAAACGTTCCGTGGGTTTTGCCAGCGGGTTGATCTCGCCATAGATCTGGGTTGAAGATTAGCAGGCACGTTGAGTTCCAAATGAAGGTCGATTTCAAAGGCAGTCACTACCCTAAAGACGTGGTTTTATACGCGGTGTTTTTCTACGTCCGATATGCAGTGTCCTATCTTGATCTCGAAGAGATTATGACCGAGCGCGGCGTTGCCGTTGACCACGCGACGCTGAACTGATGGGTC
>NZ_JAELTU010000178.1 GCF_016429015.1 Rhizobium sp. ASV20 | reverse complement strand
GCCCGGCAATATCTGCAGTTTGGCATAGAAGAAATAGATCAGGATGAGGCCGAACCAGAAGACCGGCATCGATATGCCGCAGACGGATACCGTTCGCGCAAGTTGGTCGATCGGGCCATCCTTGTAGACTGCCGAAGCCACGCCGAGCGGCACGCCGAGGCAGATCGCGATCAGAAGCGCCACTGTTCCGAGTTCAAGAGTAGCCGGAAGGAAGGCCCGTATATCTGCGGCAACGGGACGGCTGGTGCGCAGGGATGTTCCGAGGTCGCCGTGCAGAAGGTTGCCGATATAGATCGTGAACTGTTCGACGACAGGCCGGTCAAGGCCGAGGCTGCGACGGACGTTCTCGAGCGTCTCCGCACTTGCCCTGTCGCCCGCAATCATGCGGGCGGGATCGCCGGGTATCAGATGCGAGATCGTAAAGGTGATCACGGCGACCCCCAGAACGACGAAGAACAGAAGGATCAGACGAGGAACGATGATACGGGTGATTGCCATGGACGTCAGCCCTTTCGCCAGAATTATCCTGACCTTGAATGGGTAAGGAAATCCCGCCGCCCAAGCCTGATTGCCGAAACGAAAATATTCGGCAATCAGGGACACTCAAGCGACGGGATCGGTTTGAGCCGGCTCTTTACTGCGTCTTCGACATGGTCCCGAAATTATAGACCTGGATCAGCATCGGGTTGTAGACATAGCCTTTAACGGCAGCACGTCGGGCGAAGATGTCATTCTTCTCCATGATGTAGAGATAGGGCGCATCCGGTGCCGCAAGCTTCTGTGCGTCGATGTAGAGAGACTTGCGCTTGCCCTCATCGACGATCGATGCCGCTTCCCTCACCAACGCGCTCACCTGCTTGTTGTTGTAGAAAGAACGGTTGCCCGGACCGCCCATTTTGTCAGCGTCGAACCAGTAGTTCATGAACATGTAAGGGTCGGCAAAGTCGGGTGTCCAGGCGCCGGGCGCCATGTCGAACTTGCCGTTGGCTACCATCTCGCGCTTCGTCGTGTCGGCGACCGCCTGCAAGTCAAGCTTTATGCCAAGCTCGGCAAGGGACGCCTGCAATGCAAGACCAATCGGCTCCCAGGCGGGATCGGCCTGCGAGAAGGTGTAAGTCAGGTGAATGTTACTCTTGCCTGATTCCTTCAGAAGCGCCTTTGCCTTGTCGATATCATAGCTGTACTGGAAGCCCTCTGGATCGTGCCCCCACATGCCACTCGGCACCGGACCGCGCATCTGCTTGGCCTGCCCCTGCATGATGCCGTCGATGATACCCTGATAATCGACGGCATAGGAGATTGCCTGGCGAACCTTGACGTCATCCAGCGGCGGCTGCCGATTGTTCATGTATATGTAATTCACATACATGCTGGGATTGCTCTCGACCACGACGGAGCTGTCTTTCTGCAGCGCCTCTGCTTGATCCGGAGGTATCTGTTCGATGATGTCTGCGTCGCCGCTTGTCAGCTGAAGGCGACGGGCCGATATGTCGCCGACGACACGGATCACAACCTGATTGAGAGCAGGCTTTGCGCCTGCATAATGCTCATTGCGATCGAGGATGATGCTTTGATTCCGCTCCCAGGAGGAGATACGATAGGGACCGCTACCCGCCGAGTGCTCGGCAAGCCATCCCTTTGCCATATCACCGTCCTTCTCATGCTCCATCACCTTCGGATTGATGATGGCAGCCCCTGAGACCGCGAGTGTCGAAATGAATGGCGCAAACGGCGCCGTCAGATGAAACTTGACCGTCTGCGGATCGACGACCTCGACCTCTTTGAGAACGGGAAATGCATCCGATGGCCCAGACTTCAGCTTCATGAGCCGGTCAAAACTGAATTTGACCGCAGCGGCATCGACCGGCGAACCATCATCGAATTTGTGGTCCTTGGCGAGCTTGAAGGTCCAGACCAGGCCTGTGTCGTCGGCACTCCAGCTCTCGGACAGTTCAGGCCCGACTTCCGTGGATGCGCCCTTGTAAGCGACGAGCCGCTCATAGGCTGCGTAAGTGAGCGTGTAACCGCTATTGCTGATCTCGATGCCTGGATCGGCCGTCGGCGCATCCTCAGCTCGCGCCAGAACCAATACATCCTGCGCTGCGATGGCGGCGGATAAGGGCGTCGACGCCAAAAGCAATGCAAAGCCGACGGATTTCCATTTGGAACCGTTCATCTCGTTGTCCTCCCCAGAACTGCAGCTCGTGCCCTCCCGGCACTCACCGCAGCAACAGTCTAGGAAACGATTTTCCTAAGTGCAATATTTTTTCTTATCGTACGCGTCTTTTTTATTTCTACCTAACTCACTGCCTTCTGCGCCTGCGCCTTTGCAAGCGTCGAAACCAGCTCGGTTTCCGGCGTCGAGCAGACGCAGAGAATCTGCGCGGGCTCTTCGCTGACGCTTAGATAGGCATGGCCGGTCATTGCATCGAAATAAGCGGAGTCGCCCTTCTTGAGCCGCAACGGCTCATAGATTTCGCTATGAAGCTCAAGCTCGCCTTCGAGAACATAGAAGAACTCTTCACCCTTGTGCCGAATGAGCGGACCGAATTCCTGGAGAGTGCGGGCATGCGCGATCGCAACGATCGGCACCATCGCCTTCTTGTAGATCTCGGTGCAGACATAGAGATAGTCATAGTTCTTCGTGATGATCGACCTGCCGTCTCCAGCCTTGGTATAGGTCCGGCGCCCCATCACGCTTGCCGTGTCGTCGGCATTGGCCAGCGTACCGAAGAGCTCGGCGATGTCGACCTTGATCCCCTGCGCAAGCTGGACGATCCGGTCATAGGTCAGTTGCATCTGGTTGTTCTCGACCTTGGAAAGGGTCGAAACCGCAAGCCCGGTCATGGCGCTAACCTCGGCAAGGGTCCAGTGATTGCGGGTGCGGATATCTTTCAAGATATCACCGAGGCTGGATTTCGCATCATTCATCGGTGGCGTCTCCAATTCGCCTGCAGCCATTCGCCCGCCGGTCCGCGCTGGTGTCCTAAACGGGGCAGAACACGATTGGCATGATAGGAAAACTATTTCCTATGGATCGAGCCCGTAATCAACATTCCTCTGAAAAGCAATCCATGCCGGCTGACGAAACCGTACCGATGCCCGTGAACTCCCAAGCGCTCGACAATGATAGTCGACCGAAAAGGGGCGCGGCGAGCTTCGCGCAGGCAGAAAAAACCTCTGGCGACAGACGGCGGCGGATGGCATCCGCTCGACGTTGTCCGGGCAATTGGTCCGCGCCTGCCTGTACGCCCTCGTTCTTGTCGATCCGCTCTCCAGCTGTCGTTCTAGCCTTGATCCATCAGCGGGTGATCCACCTTCGGCCAATAGGATTTCGCGAGCTTGGTGAATGGCAGCTCATCGAAGCGTGGCTGCAGCGCACCGGGACCGCCGACATAGAGAATATCGCTCGCAATGGGCTCGAAGCCAGCCCGGAAATGATTGCTCGATTTGACGACGACAATCTTCTTTGCCGCCAGATCGAGACCAAGGGCCGTCATGCATTCTGGATGGAAGGTCTGCGTGCGCAGGGTATTCAGAACGATATCGACGCTACCCGCGCTGACCCAGACCGCATCGCCAATACTGAGCGGCGTCGGACCAAAGCGTTGGGTTATGCCCGATGCGATCCGCCTGACCCGAACGGTGAGGTCAAGCGGATCGCCTGAAGCCTTACCAACCTTGCCGCCAATTCTGAGATCGAGCGTCGCGCCCTCCCCCGCCTCGCGGCACATGCGCACGGCAATAGGATCCCAATACAGGCAGGACGCCACATCCTCGATGCCTCGTTCGATGATGCGGCGCAGGATGAAGGTCGAGTCACCGGGGGCACCGCCGCCGGCATTGTCGGAGACATCGGCCAACACGACCGGACCGCCTCTTGCAGCAAGCGCCTGGTCGAGCGCGGCATCGATCGTCAGATAATCATGGCGCATCTCCTCGCGGGCATCGTAGATTTCCCGGCCGAATTCCCCGGCAACACGCGCCGCCTTTTGCGGATCGTTATCCGTCACGACAAGCATCTTGGCGCCGACATCGGCGACGTCGCCCCAGGGAAAGCCATGCCCGAAGGAGACGGAGAGAACCC
Source organism: Rhizobium sp. ASV20 (assembly GCF_016429015.1). Classification (GTDB taxonomy): domain Bacteria; phylum Pseudomonadota; class Alphaproteobacteria; order Rhizobiales; family Rhizobiaceae; genus Rhizobium. Next base: position 11,180 of record NZ_JAELTU010000178.1, on the reverse strand, counting down.
CGTCCTTGCCTTCGATCGCCTTCATGCGATCGACAATTCCGCGCAACGGTGACTTATGCGGGTGAAACGTGCTGACGAGACGGCAGTCGTAGACCGCCATCACCGGGCGAACCTCGCCAGCCAGCGTGCGCTCCATCAGCCGGAACAGCTGCTCGGCAACGATCTCGATATCGGTGTGGGGATATTCCTTGTAGGCGGCGATCATGGTCGCATTGGCGACCATGCGATCGGTGAGATGGCAATGCAGATCAAGCTCGGCGGCGATGGGAATGTCTGGGCCGACGACTTGGCGCACATGCTCCAATAGGTCCCCCTCGACATCATCGTAGCCATCGGCGACACAGGCGCCGTGCAGGGCAAGCATGACCGCATCGACAGGCATTGCCGCCTTAAGGTCGTCGACGATGGTCTTGCGGAAGCCTTCATAGACCGCGCGCGTTGTCTTGCCGCCGGGCTCGGCGACAGCACATAGGCTTTCGATGACGTTCCAGCCGTTTTCACGCGCCGCATTGCGCCAGACAAACATTTGCGAGGAACAGCAGTTCAATGGCCGAGAGGTCGCATCGCCATAGGCGATCAAATTCTCGCTGAAAGACTCAAATCCCGTCTGGATCGGGGAAAAAGTATTGGTTTCGGTATCCAGTCCCGCGATGAACAGCTTCATTTCCGCCTCCTTCATGCAGAAAGATATTTTCTCATCATAGAAATCTGTTTATGGTCAGAAAGTCAAATCTATTATCCGTACGAACTATTATCCATGCGGGGACGACGAGAGGGAGGAATCGATGCGTCTTTATATTTCCGCCGACATAGAAGGAATCGTCGGAGTGGTCAGCCGCGACCACCTGATGCCGGAAGGCTTCGAATACGAGAATGCGCGGCGCTGGATGACCGATACCGTGGTCAACGCCTGCGAAGCCGCACATGAGGAAGGCGTGGAGGAAATCATCCTCAGCGACTCCCACGGAAATGGTGAAAGCATCCTGATCGACCGCCTGCCGGACTATGTCCAGATCGTGCGCAGCTGGCCGCGTCCGTTGATGATGATGCAGGGCGTGGAACTCGGCTCCTTCGTCGGTGCAATGCTGCTCGGCTATCACGCCGGCGCCAGCCATCTGAGCGGCGTTCTATCGCATACTATCGGCGGCACCGCTTTTGCCGAGATCCGCATCAACGGAGTCGTTATGCCGGAGGCCGGTATCAACGCCGCCGTCGCCGGACATTTCGACGTGCCGGTGCTGCTCGCCTCCGGTGACAATGTGGCGCTGGCCGAGATCACCGAGCGCCTTGGAGATATCGTGACTGTGCCTGTGAAAACGGTTTACAGCACGCAGTCGGCGATTACCCTGACACCGAACGTCGCGCATCGTCGCATTCGCGAGGGTGTCAAAACCGCGTTGGCCAGGGCAAGCTCGGCGCGGCCCTTCAAGCTTGCCAATCCGGTCCTGGAGATCGTGTTCCGTAATCGTCTTCCAGCCGAATATCTTTCCTATCTGAAGGGTGTCGAGCGCATCGATGGTTACACCATCCGCTACCGGGGTGACGATATGATCGACGTCTCCCGCTTCATCCAGTTTGTGGTCGGATATAATTCGCGCCTGACCTTCTGACCGCACTAGACGGAAATGAAACATGTCTGACACACTCGTTCTCGGCGCCGGCATGGTCGGCGTCTCAACCGCACTTGCCCTGCAGGAGAGCGGACATCAGGTCATTCTCCTGGACCGCAAGGCGCCGGGCCGGGAGACCAGCTATGGCAATGCCGGCTTTATCCAAACCGAGGCGGTCGAACCTTACCCATTCCCTCGTTCCTTGCGCGAGATCCTTTCGGTCGTCTTCAAGCGCGGCAACGATGTCGATTGGCGGATGCGCGATATGCCACAATTGGCATGGCCCTTATGGCGCTATTTCTCACAATCTGCACCTATCCCTTATGCAAGCACCGTCGCCGCCTACTCAAAGCTGATACTGCGCGCCAGCGACGATCACGCTCGTTTTGTCGGTGCCGCCGGTGCGGATGATCTGATTGTCCGGCAGGGATGGCGCGCGGTCTATCGCACGCAAGCGAAATTCGAGGCAGCGGCGGCCAGGGCGGAACGCCTGAAGCAGTCCTTTGGCGTGCCCTCGAACATTTACACAACCGATGCGCTTTCGGCAGATGAGCCGGCGTTGCGCCGCAGACTTGCCGGCGGCGTTCACTGGACCTCGGCCTGGACCTGCCGCAATCCGGGCGAACTGGTTGCTCGCTATGCCGCACTCTTCGTTGCAAGGGGCGGCACGCTCATCAATGCCGACGCCATGAGTTTGCGGCAATCCGGCTCTGGCTGGCGTGTTCAGTCAGAGGACGGTGCCGTGGTCGCGCAAAACGCCGTCGTTGCCCTCGGACCATGGTCGCCGGCACTTCTCAAGACATTCGGCTATCGTGTCCCGATGGTGTTCAAGCGCGGCTATCACCGGCATTTCGCCGGCAGCGAGGGCCCGCGCATTTCGACGCTGGATATTGAAAACTCCACCGTCATCGCGCCGATGAACCGGGGCTGGCGCGTTCTAACCGGCGCCCACATGGCCCCACCGGGCGCGGCGCCGGCTGGGCGTCAGATCAGGCGCTCGGTCGATGCCGCCCATGAGCTCTTTGCACTAGGAGAACCGATCGAGGACACTCCCTGGTCGGGATATCGCCCGTGCATGCCCGACATGCTGCCCGTCGCCGGTCCGAGTCGCCACAAAGGCCTGTGGTTTCATTTCGGTCATGGCCATCAGGGTTTCACGCTCGGCCCGACGACTGCCTTTCTTTTGGCCGAGCAAATGAACGGCGTAAGCGCCAACCCGCTGGCACTGCCCTTGTTACCAGCGGCCAGAGATTGGGCACGCGGCCAAGTGACGACATAACCAATCGGCCCAGTCTTCAGAGGCCGGACGACGGTTATCGCCGTCCGGCCTGCTCATGGTTTATTGAGCTGGAAAGGTCAGGCATACGGTCAGCCCGCCGCCTGCCGTCTCGTCGAGAACAATCGACCCGCCGTGAGCACGGATGACCTGAGCCACGATCGCCAACCCCATTCCCGACCCTTCAGATGTGGCATTTGCGCCGCGAACAAAGGGGTGGAGCACCCTCTCCCGCTCCTCGAGCGGAATTCCAGGACCGTGGTCAATGATCTTCAGCTGACGGGACGCAAGCACCTCGACCACGATCGTTTGGGCCCCTTGCGCATGCCGCAGGGAATTGGAAATCAGGTTGTCGAGCGCAACACGAATGGCCGCCTCCGAACCCGAGATGCCGACGGTGGCTTGCGGCGCGCGCAATTCGATCTCGAGCCCTTGCTTGATTGCTCTTGGCACATGATCGGCCACCACGGAGCGGGTGACTGCGGTCAGATCAACGGCTGAGAAAGCCAGGGATTGGCCGGAGAGACGGGCAAGCTGCAGCGATGTGGTGACGATGGCCCCAAGGCGCGTCGCGTCACGGATCAACATCTCCCTGACCTCGACGTCCGGCACCAGATCCAGCTTGATCCGCAATTTGGTCAGTGGCGTCCTCAACTCGTGCGATGCGCTTGCAAGGAAGTTTCGCTGCGCCTCGAAAGCATGATCGATCCTCGTCAAGGCGGTGTTGAACGCCGCAACCATCGGCCGAAGTTCAGTCGGCGTATCTCGATCGGGAATTCTGCGGCCATTGGGTAGACCGTCAATCTGCTCGGCCGAATCGACGACCCGCCTGACCGGCGTTGCAATCGTGTGCCTGAGGATCACGGCCGCAATCGTCACAGTCGTCACCAATACGAGGCCCAAGAGATGGTAGAGACCCTGCGGCCAGACGGCCCATAGCGTCACAAATATGGTCTGGGCATCGGAAAACGAAATGCCGCCCAGGGCGATGACAACCTTTGGATTGCCGTCATCCACCAATCGGAGGCCGAGAGAGCGCTCCCCATCCGAAGTATAATAGAACTCGGAAGCAAAGATTTCCGAGGGCGCCGCCTTAATGATCTGCCCGACGGAAGGCGGTACGGTTCCGTGCGAGACGGTCTGCGCTCCGTCACTGACAACATACCAGAATGACGGCTCCGCTTCGGCAAGACCCATGATCGTCGCGGGAATGCCCGTTTGCCGTAGCGCAAGCTTTCCAGCACTGTCGTAAGTCATGCTCGACTGAATGAGCTTGCCCACCGTGTCGGCATTCATCCGCTGTTTGGATTTCGTATTTGTGCTGAGAAAGACGCCCAACGTCAAAACGGTGCTCAGCACCATAACGCAAGCCATTGCGACTATCAGGAGACTCGCCACCGGAAACGCAATAGAACGGGACCGCCACCTCATTCCTGTACCAGCATGTAACCGATGCCACGAATAGTACGAATGTTCACGTCACAATTGGCTTCGCGCAATCGTCGACGCAGACGCGAGACATGAGATTCGATGACATTAGACTCGATCTCGTCGTCGAGACTATAGGCAGATGCCTCCAGCGTATCACGCTGAACCACACGCCCGGCCCTACGCATCAACGCTTCCAGGATCCCCAGCTCCCGTCGTGGGATATTCAGCACCGTTTCTCCGATCATGGCCGAGCGATGGTTGAGATCGAAGACCAAATTTCCAAATTGCGTGCAACCCGTCTCGTCGAGATTATAGCGTCGCAGGACGGCCCTCGCGCGTGCGACAAGCTCCATCGGCTCAAATGGTTTGCCGATATACTCGTCCGCTCCCTTGTCCAGCGCGGCCACGATGTCGATGGGGTCGTCGAGCGCCGTCAGTATCAGCGTTGCGGGACGCGGACGCAACTGGCGCAAGACCGGCAACAGGGAAAGACCGTCACCATCAGGAAGGTGACGGTCGATAATGACGAGATCGAACTTGAACGCAAGGAGTGCAGCCTCCGCTTCGCCAATGGTCGCGAACGTATCCGTCACCCCGATCGCGCTTTCCATCATCGCCTTCAAGGAGGTGGCGAGTTCGAGATCATCTTCAACGATCAAAATATGCATGTCTTGCCTGAACTAGAGCGTGAATGTGTTGGCGTTGCAGAATTCTATCTCCGATATCGAAACGCCCGAGCCGCTCTTGCAGTGTGATACGGCAAATGTGCGACACCAAAGCGCGTGAGCCGGCTACCCGGCTGACGTCCCCTTAATAATCATAGTTTGGCGCATCGATCGATCGTTCCATCCGACGCTGACGTGCAAGATCGATGCGCTGCTTGCAAACGGCAAACTCCGTCGTGCCGCGATCAAAACCATAATCCGCGCAACGTTCGCCATCTTCGGCCGACTGGCACCCTGCCAGCAGGAGAGAAAGGACAAGTGCAAAAAAATAACGCATGGTGATACCTCAGGAATTTTGATTTCGTTCAGTGCTTGTCGGCAAATGTTGCCTGAACATTACAGTAGCCTTACGGGCTGGGAGCTCTCGACGCCTGGCGGTTGTCTCCGCTCACAGGTGCAGCAAGCTTGACCGCAGGCGAAGCTCGAGCTGGAAAACTTGGTGCGCGAGCCCCCTTGTCCGTCCAGGACGGAGGAGCCCCGAATGATGCGCCGAGAGCGCCAATGACGCCGGGTGAGCGACCGAAGTTCTCACACAGGGGCGAGCCTGGCTTGCCACCGAGCCCCGTGCGAATTTCATAGAAGGACGGGAGACGAATATTCAGGCCGCCCGGCTCCTTGCCGGCAATGATCATCCTGGAGAACTCGCTTCCGAAGGCCGCCGCCAGATCATAGGCGTCTCCAACCTTGGATATGCGAGCCTTGTTCGTAATGGAATTTGCGCCCCGGGACCAAACGATGGCAGCGCGCTGAGCGCCTGCGCCATCAAGCGCTTCCGCCTCCACGGCAAGTCCGCCAAGCCCCATGGGAAGGCGTGGAATCTGAACAGGCAAAGCGATCGAACTGCCGATGGAGATTGCCGTTGCTGCGCCGGCAATAGTTGGCTGGGTAGGAACTATATCGGTAATCACCGCCTTTATCGTCAGATCAGGAGATCCGCCGATCGGAACGATCTGATATTTCTCGCTCATCGCAAAGCAGATGGCGCGGTCGATAGAGTTCGAGACAAGCAGCCTGTCCTTTGGGTTTGGAATTCTGCTACCGGCTGCAAGCGTCAAAGTCGTCGGCCAGATCGCAACCTTTTTCACGTCCTTCAATTTGTCCTTGTCCAGGAAGACCCTGGACTTCGAGAACTTGCCCTTTGGCGCGCCAAGATTGCTGTAGGACGAGAGCATCCCGCCTTCCTTGAGCGGGACTGAACTACAGCCGCTTGTAATGGCCAGGATGAAGCAGACCGCCCACACAGAACGACGAGCGGTCATCGGTCGCGCGGTAGTTATCGGCGCAGACCGGGTCGGCAATACAATTGGATGCATGCAAAACAACTCCTTTTTGAAAGCTGCATCCGATTGCGATCCAACCCTTGTGATAACCTTACGACTTATAGCCTCATGAGGTTGATTAGCGACTGAACCTCATTTCAGGATCAGTATGGCGACGGGTCCGCCTAACAGCGCGCCAAGGATAAAGGCTGACAGACAATATCGCATGAGAAGACGAATGATGAATGCGAGGTAATTCATTCTGCAATGCCTGCTATGTTGCGATGGTTGGTGCTCAGTCGACGTCACATGGACCATGCCTCCGATCGATCGAAGGATCAGAAAGTCCAGGGTTCGTCTCTAGGCCGACACATCCAGACACGATCATCTGTGACCTGCCCTTCAGCGCCGACATCGATAGTCGCTAGATTTGCAATATTACCGCAGTGTTACCCGACATCCGGACCGTGAGCCGAGATCGGTGGATTGAACGCCCGACAGGGCATTTGAACAAATGAGGATTGTCGGCACCAAAGTAAGGTCCGCGAGCGCAGTATGATCTGGCACCCGAAACACGCCCCTTCCCTCCCCTGTTGCCTGACGGCGAAAGGGAAGGGCACTCGTTCGATTGAACAACAGGATAGAGTGGATTGAGCGGCAGCTTAGCGTTGCAAGGCACCCTCCAGCAGGCGCAGAACCCCCGCAGCGATGGCCCTCGGATGATCCTCCTGAAGATAGTGGGCACCGGCTCCGAGCGGAACGACCTCGCAATTGGTGAGCGTTGCGGCAAATTTTTCGGCGAACTCCGGAGAAACCAAGGCGCCAGGCTCACCAACGAACAGCATTTTGGGATAGGTGCTTTCTCGCAGAGCGGCATGAGCGGCGCTCAAAAGCCCCCACACGTCGCCGGGCAGGCCTTCTATTGGCAGCTGATTTGCAAAACGCCAAATCGGGCGCCGCATTTCTGGCGTCGGGAACGGCGCACGATAGACGGACATTTCCTCCTCGGTGAGAGGACGCTTGACCGACCCCGGAAGGACGCGCTCCAGAAAGATATTGTCTTCCAGTATGAGTTTCTCGCCAATTCCAGGCGTGCGGAACTTTTGAAATAGCTCCCGCGCAGCCGGCACCTGATGAAAGTCGTCCCAGCTTTCCATCGGCCGAATGAATTCCATGAAGGCAAGTCCACGCACGAATTCCGGCAGGCGCGCAGCCCGCTCGAACGCAAACGCAGTGCCCCAGTCCTGGGCGACGATGAAAGCCGAGGATATTTGTAAGGCGTCTATGAACGCATCCAGATAGCGAATGTGATCGACAAAGCGGTATTCAATGTCTGGCTTGCCCGACTGCCCCAGGCCGATGAGATCAGGGGCGATGCAGCGGGCACGCGGAGAAACATCGGCGATGATGTCCCGCCATATATAGGAGGAGGTCGGATTCCCATGCAGGAATAGAACGACCGGCGCGTCCTTCGGACCTACGTCTCGATAGGCCATGTAGGAACTTAGAACCTCCACACGAGGCAACTGGGAATGAGGGGACATCGGCATTCTCCTTCTAAATATGTACGTCCGTATTATTGCGGAACGCGCGACGAGCTTTGAGTGACTTGCTCCCAAATCGAAAGGCAAGACGGCGAATAATGGGGAAATGATGCGCATTCTCGAGGCAAGTTTCTTCCCTCGCCTCTTGATTATTAATACAGACGTACGTATTGTCAAGGCATGCCAAAGCCATCGAACAAAAACGACATTATTGCCGCCGGCCTGAGGGTCATGTTCCGCAAAGGATATAACGGAGCCGGAGTAAGGGACGTGGTCGCCGAAGCAGGCGTGCCCCAAGGCTCTTTCACCAACCACTTTCGTTCCAAGGAGGCTTTCGCCGCCGAAGTTCTCGACCAATATTTTGCCCATACCCGCGAACTTGTCGGGCAAGCATTGAATGATCGCTCCCTCGGACCTCGCGCGCGGCTACTGCGCTATCTTGATATCATTACCCAGCGTCTTGCCGACGACGACTATCTTCGAGGTTGTCTGATCGGCGATTTCAGCATCGAGGTTTCGCAGACGAGCGAGCTGCTGCGCGAACGGCTCGTGGCGATCTACCAGGAATGGCGCAAACCGTTCGAACGATGCATCACAGAGGCCCAGCAAGCGGGTGAAATCAGCACGCGGTTTTCGCCAAACGATCTGGCGGATTTCCTGCTTGTTTCCTGGGAAGGTGCAATTTTGCGGATGAAAGTGGATCGAAACGCGGAACCCCTCGATCGCTTCAAGCGGATTGCGTTTGCAGCGGTTTTCACCGCCGAGCCGCCACTCGGACCGCAGCAAAGCGTATCCTGACCACATGCGACGGCCGATCAGACCCACAGAGGCAACGCGGCCGCATCTCGACCAGCCGCCGACCTCCGACTATGGTTCCTGCCAGTCAGTGCATCGCAACCCTTCAAGCCAAGAGGCCTCACCATATGCGCCAGCCCCGCATAGCCATTATCCTCGACGAGAACACAAGCACGGGCGGAACGCGCTATGAGGCAGCCAAAGGATATTTTCGCGGCGTGCGCGATGCGGGGGGCCTACCTCTTGGCATTCCATACGTACCTCAAATCATCGACATCGTCCTCAATGAGTTCGACGGCTTTGTGTCTGTCGGCGGACGGTTTGCCTTTCCAGACGACTGGTACATTGAGGGCGAAGTCTCCCGTGCCCCGCCATCGGAACGCCTCGAGGTCGAGCGAGCAATCATGGAGGGCTATCTTCAAAGGGATAAGCCCATTCTCGGCATCTGTTCGGGCATGCAGATGCTTGCATGTCTGAACGGTTGTCGCCTCACGCCAGATCTCAACGCAACCTTTCCGTCAACCGGGGAACACGACAAGCGGGATCATCTTCACGCAGTCGAGATTCTTCCCGGATCGCGTCTGGCGACGATCATCGGCAAAGCGAGCATCGACGTAAACACATTCCATCGCGAGGCCGTCGCTCACGTTTCATCGGCTGTTCTTGCGAGCGCTTTGGCAGACGATGGCATCGTTGAAGCGATTGAGGTCACCTCCGCCTCCTTTGCCGTTGGCCTCCAATGGCATCAAGAACAGCATGCAGGAACGGATCATCCGGGAAACGCCGTTTTCCGAAGCTTCGTGGAAGCGGCCGCCGGCGCCGGAGCATCCATTCGGTAATACCCCTCGGGTTTGCAGCTCGGACGGTGCCCGGTGGTGGCGTGCCTGTGCCCGCAACCTTCCGATTGCATTTCAAGCATGAAATCAGATAGTTCTACCCTGCCGTCAGCCTCATGACGACCGAGACGGCAGTGTTCCCACATGTTCGACGGCAGGTGATTGAAATGAGAATGCGTTTGGCGTGGCTTCCAGCATCGTACCTTGCCCTATCGGGGCTCCTTGGCACGAATGACCTTGCTCAAGCTGCGTCAGAACAGCTTTGGCTGGAGGACCCGGGCAGCCACTGCAAATTCGTCGCTCCAGCTTCGCTCTCAAGCGGGCCGACTTTCTGGGTCGGCGACTGCCCGGACGGCAAGGCCTCCGGAACGGGAATGCTGCGCCGCCGGGACGGCGACCGTGTCGGCGTGGCCTTCCTTGGCAAAATGAAGAACGGAATCCCCGAGATCGGTGTTGTAGACCTTGGGGATGGATATAGAGCCGGAAAATTCGAGAGCGGTGACATTGGCGGTCAATCAGACCTCGACCCACAGATTCGGATCGATTCTTTTCGCGTGGCTGCCGAAGCGGCCCGGCTCGTGAGCGTCAAATACAAGACAGAGCACAAGGACGCCTCCGTGCAGTTCTATCAGACACTCGCCAAAACGCTCGAAGCTCAGCTCGAGTAGGCGGCGGCGAATTTCCTTGTAGCCCGGCGCCGCCACATCGCAGAACGCATAGGCGGCAGATGTCTTCGATCAACAACTATCGAAAGCCGGATCTCCAGGATCAGGTTGAAACGGTATCGCAAGCGAGGAAAATGGAGATGCTGGCACGCATAGTCGTCAGTTTATGTTTGATATCAACGTCCGTCATGGCCGCTGACAGCAAGGCCTATCGAAACTCCCGATTCGACTATTCCATTGATCTTCCGACAGAATTCAAGACGGTGTCGGTCGCCGACAACGGTGACGGCATGAGCCTTCAGTCGGCCGACGGAAAAGCCAAGCTTCTGGTCTGGGGGAACTACATCATGGATGGGAGTTTCAGGGACGAGAGCAACAGCCGCCGAAAATTCTACGTCGAGGACGGCTGGCAGATATCCTATCAAAAGCAGGCAGCGTCATGGGCAAGCTTTTCCGGCACGAAGGAAAATCGCATCCTGTATGTCAGGCAAATTTCACTCTGCGATGGCGCGGTCGGTAATTTTTCGCTCGAATATCCCCGCGGCGAACAGCAGCGATACGGTGCTATCGTCGATAAGCTCGTGAAGAGCCTGGCGGCCGCGAAACCTTGCAAGTAAACCGCGCGGCCGCGGCAAGCCGATTTTCGAGATCGGCTTTTCGTCTAGGAAACCGCCTCGGTCACGGCAAGCTCCGCCATGGCAAGCGCCGCCTCGCGCGTTCTGGCAGCGGCAATGAAGCGGCCGTTGTGACAAAAGGTTGCTCCCTCGACGCCGCAGGCCATCTCCAGCTCACGATCGGTCAGACCAGCCCAGCCTGCCGGCAGATCGGCTCGCAGAGCAAAGCCGTCTTCGGCCTTGCGGATACCGGTCAGGCACCAATCCTTCTCGCGCGGATGAACGACGAACAGCAGGTGGTCTGCGCCTGCCTTTACGATAGCGGGACGGAACGGCATTCCCATCGGCAGTTCCAGAACCCGACCCTCGCCCGTCCTGACGATTGCCTGATGCACGATCGCCTCGGCGCGCAATTTTGCGGCACT
>NZ_JAELTU010000177.1 GCF_016429015.1 Rhizobium sp. ASV20 | reverse complement strand
TCCTCGATCCGATTGCCAACCTCTCTCATATCCCGCGACACGACGTCCTATCCATCGATCATCGCCGGCTACGGACAGGCGTGATGGACCCATGGCATCAGATCGCACGCCGTCGTCCCGCCTCAATCAAAACGAGAGAACCAGCTCCTGACTTCTTAGCGTGAAATTGACAGTGCCCCCTGGGGTGATACGAGCTACGCGGACAATGGTCACGGTGCATCTCTCCAGTGCTGCTCCCGCGGAATATAGCAGCCAACCGTTCTGCAGATATCCCAATGTGCCACCCGATAACCGCGAGCATCGCTTCGTCGGCACCATTCGAGTTTGCCGTGGCGACATTGACCCGCCAGGATTAGCCTGCTTCTGATTGTGCGATTTGAAGCAGGTGTAGAGAAAGGGAATGTGCGCGGCATCTACATAAGCGACCTCAGATTATTCCATGTTTTTAGATCTGTGGCCATGATTTCATCGCTGACCATCACATCGATTGCTTCTATCCTTTTCTGTATTTCAATTAGTGCGTCCACGCTTTCGATGCTAATGCTCTCAGCCGCACTTGACGCTACATTTCCGCGCTCTGATACAAGCCATTCTCGTATCGTTCGAAGATGATCCAGGGTCGTGCCGGGCTTATCTTTATTTTCAGGTCGCTGATTTTCATTCACGGTCTTCACCTGGAATCACTGGTTTGATGTTGATGAGAGCTGTATTTTTCGCTGTCTCAAAGACAAGCGGAGCTCCTTTTCGACTACCGCGTCATGATGCGCGGAGGACACGCAAGCCCATGCCGGTACGCGTTCGCACGCCTTGTGACGGTAGGCGCAAATGCGGCTTGACGGTGGATATCCGCTATCCTGCCGGCGGGTTAGGAGCCGCTTATTCTACGATAATGAAGTGAGGGGTGGCCAAGCCACCGCCGTAATAGCCCGACGATGCTGCCAAAGGACGCCGCAGCCCGCACCAACGTCCTACCACGCGTCAAAGGCGCGGCTATGACGCAAAAGACTAGAATCCAAAGTCGGCCCAAAATTGAGGTTAGGACCTTCAACACGGACTGCGGTCTCGCCTGCGCCCCCCGCACCGATATACTGCTGTGATCGCGAGAGCGCCGATACTGATAGCGGAGTGTCAACCGATCGATCGGGACCGTCTCATAGGCGATCGGCAGAGGTGTCCAACTCGTATGGGCCCCCAGTTTCAAGGCATCATTCCATAATTGCCAATCTTCTCCGCCTGCCAGAGCGAGCGAATTGTCGAAACGAAGCTCTGTCCTTCGAAAGAAATCTAGCTTTGCCATCCAGCTACCCGTTGCAAGTTTTATCTGCCCGGCGTTGCCCCGCTTCAGCATTCGAACGGACCTTGCTTCCCCGTTCCGGTTGATCCGATCCATGCCCGACCAAACAAGCCTATTCCAAAAGGACGCGTTTATGGGCGGCGGTGCGAGCCGGACGGGGGATGCAATAATGTCGAAGTCCTGGGAATCTCGCCTGCACAGCAATTGGACGAGCCAATCGTCTTCGACCATTTCGTCATCATCGACAAACGTCAAGATGTCACCGCCCGCGGCAAGCGCGACCTCGAGTACTCGGTTTCGAGCAAAGGCAATCCCTGGTCGCGTTTCCAATTCGTAGTGGACACTGGACTGAGGGATTTGCTCCCGAAATGTTTGGATGGCCTGATCGATCGTAGGCACGCGATTGTTCTCGACGACAATGAAATGAAGGTGAACGCCGTCAGGGACCATCAGCCTAAGATAGGACTGAAGAAGCCAAGAGAGCATTTCCGGGCGATCACGTGTCACTGTGCCCACGCAAATCGTCCTTTCCGCAGAGTTTTTCCTGTGAAATGTAATTGGTGGCACGAAAGCATGTCCTATGTGTAGCAGCCCGACACAGATCGTCAGTTGTTCTCGATGCCAGCGCGCTATGGTGGTCCCGACAGGGAGATCGTCGTTGGGTGAAAGCCCTTTCGATGAAGAGCTTAGCGGCGCTGGGATAGGCTTAAGCCCCGAGTGTGTTTGTCGGGCGGTTCAAGCCGATCATAGTGAAGCAATGTCGTTGGAAGATGTGGGATAGCTGATGGTCTGCCAATAGATACAGTTGTTGTTCTCTTGGTAGTCGCGTGACGACATGGGTCACAGGCTCCGATCGAGTGGTCGTGGACTATCATGTTTGCATTTTTACCTGCCCCGGGCTTGGGTTGTGATTTGTTAAAGGGTCAATTCTCTATACCCTGGCTTGCCTGAAAGACCGCTTAGTGCGCTGTCAGCGAATTGTCAGCTTGTCGCCCTGAGCGTCCCGTCGGGGCAACGTGCTGGACGCTGGAAAGAACCGCCTTTCTTCTTGCCACTTAGGGACATCGCCAAGGTTGCAGGAAGGGTATCTGCCTTGGCATATGCGAAGGAAGCGGCGAAGAGTGCCTTACTCGTTCGACCTTAGTGGCCTTGCGTCGTGTTGTTCGGTGATGCCGTCGAATGGCCAGACACAATCTCTGGCGTCCGGGCGAGGCAAAGCGATAAGATCGTCTCATTTCAGAAATTCGACAAAGGATCGCGCATCCCTCTGGCGCATTGCAGCTTGGCCGGGAAACCGCACGCCGGTCTAACAAAACCGCCCTGGTGCAGCTCTGGGAGTGGCATCTGCCGTTCAGTTCAATCACCCACATGCGGATGCTCGATAGGCCGGCTGACGCGCCGGAATAGGTGTCACTATCTAATCGAGAAAACCTCGTCGTTGACCCGCCAGACCAAGGGCTTCTTCAGGTTGAAATTTCCCTCTCGCAGAAACCGCCGCTGCGCTAACTCGATACGAGCGGTGTCGTTGTGCGCTTCTTCCTTGCGCATCACTTTGACACGTTCATCGAGAAAGGCGTTCAGGTAGCGCGTTTCGTCACCTGCCAGGCTCGGTGGCCTAGACGCTCTCAAAGCTCGCTTTCGGATCGTGGTGAACGTATCCTCGCCGTCACCCGAGCCGTGCATAACCATGGCGTCATAATACATAAACTGGCCCAGAATACTCAATCCATCTGCCTTCGCTCGCGCCACTGCCGGATTGAAATATTCGCCGTCTCGGATGCGATCCTGCGCCCTTCTGAAGTTCACATCTCCCGCCGCGGCTCGCCAAGCGCTGACGAAGTCAGGGTCCAGGCCGTCGTGAGAGGAAGAATGCGTTGCTGCGAGTTTCCGTAGGGCAGGGGTGTACCGCTTTAGCGCATTGTCTGGTGCTGATCTCGTGTAATCTTCCATTATCAGGACCATATCGTCGGTTGCCGAGGTGAACCCGATGAGGCCGGCCGTGTATCCTCTCCCGTCATGGATGTCCTCGATGTATCCATACTGAGCGCGCCAGTCCTTGGTCGAGTTTTCAGCGCTCGAGACCAACTGCATCGCGATGTCCTTCATATCGGGAGTGCTGAGGTCTCGATCGGCAGCGTGCGCTGGGGTGAGGGGTGCAATCAAAAGCAAAAGACTGAAAGATGTTCGAGCAATGCGCATGTTCGCCCCGAAGGTTGACGGGATTGATCTTATCGACGGCTATCCAACCCCGGGGGCAAAACCGGTCCAGGCGCCCCAGAATTCTGGGCCTGCTTTCCGGTCATGCGACAGGCTTGCACGCTGACGACCAGTGCCGAGCGGAATTTTCGGTCTGCCGGAGCGCCCGTTCAAGCGAGGAATAGATATGCCTGAACGAAAGATGGGTCCCATGGAAGCGACAAGATTGTGTGGAGGAATGGTCACGGTTGGGTGGAGCTCTATCGCATATCTCTGGGGCTCGGTGTTGGTTTTCGCGCGGAAACCAACACCGAGCGTCATGATCATGGGATAGCCGCGTTGTTGTCCGCGCCGAGGACACGGGCCCCGTCGCTGACGATATCCGAACGAGAGGCTTGGAGAGCTCCCGGCCTAAGATGGCTCGTCAATTGGCAATCGAACGCTTGCTGCCGCCGAAAACAGCTGTCGGAGCTCCTTGACCGTCGGCATTCCGTCTCCGCGGCGCCTCGGGAAGCTCGAGCGTGCTCGCAAGAGCACTTTGAGCAGCCATCCCTTTCGGACGACGAACCAATAGCGATATAGCGCGACCAATGCGGTTCTCAGGGCTTCCTCTTGGGTTGAGGCCCTCAAGGTGATTAGATCGTCGCAAAAGAACAGAAAATCTTCCGTTCCTGCAATTCCCTTTTGCAGGACCGTGCGGTTGTCTTTGGGTGTAGCAATCGCCTGGAGGCAGCGTTCCTTGTCTTCAAAGGCGTGGGCAAGCTTCTCGATATTGATATCGTCAATCCAAAACCCGTCGGCCATCTGCAAGAAATAGCGCATATCGCCACCCTCAAAGGTCAGATCGAGTGCGAGCACTCTTCCGAACCAATAAGGATCAGCGCTCTCCGCCGCCGCCCGGTTTCCAAGCGTTCTTTCGAGGAAGAGCTCCGGGAGGATGAGGGGGTAGTATTCGCGGTAGTATGTTTGGACCTCTTTCAGCTCCAGAATCTGCCGGGCCTCTTTCAGTAGGGCCGCGTCATAAGCAAGCACTCCGCACAGGTAGCCGATCTCCAGAATACTGAGGGAGTGCAGCAGTTCGTCCAAATGCCGCCGCGCACGGATCTCGCCTTTGTCGTCTATGCTTTTCGTATGGTAGTCGCGCAGAAGTTCGGCACGCTTACGAGCACTGAGGTCCCTTAGCACTCCATTTTGCTCTAGCCGCCGTTGTATTTTGTAGCGGGTCATGACCTGTTCGAGGTTTTCCTGCTCTGCGTCGCTCATAATAGTTGCCCCACATCGATCACAGGTCTCATGAAATTAACGGGGACCGGCTTGCAGCAGCCACGGTGACCGACGTCGCCATAGGCCGAGGTTGCGGCGTCGAATTGGGAGAAGGAGTTGGCGTAGACTACCCGATCATCCGCGGCGTGGGCGACGAAAGCCGCCGCCGCGGCGCTGTGTCTTCCCAAACTGGCCGACCGCGCCTGCAGGTTCGTGAGATAATCGGATCCAGGCCTGAGGTCTTCAAGAGCTGGGCTTTTCCAAACACCAAGTGCGGCGATCGTGCCTGCGGCGCGGGTAAACCCACTCGCGAGTGCGGCAATCCGCAGTAGGATCGCCCCCTTGTGCGCAGGCGCGAACAAGACCAGGCGCACATCTTGGACCCAGGATTTTTCCCCATAAGCGGCGGTCACCGCAACGTCTCTGACGAGGGCGCCTCCAAGGGAGTGGCCAACCAGGAGTATCTTCTTGTACTTGAAGTCATTGCCGCGCGGTGGTCGTCCAATCGCTTTTGAATTAGAGGTCGCCGTTACAAAGGCGTCGACCGCAGGAAGCAGCACCGAAGTGCTATAGGCTGCGGCCAGCAGACTATCGTAGCCAAGGAAGAGCAGGTCGGCTTTGGCGAATGCCGGGTCAGTCGTTGCAAGCAGGGGAAAGTCGCCCCAGGTCGTCACCGCTCTGCCGCCATATCCGTGAACGAAAATAACGCATCTATCAGCTTCGCCGCGAGCCCAATAGACGCAACTTTCGGCGCTGAGGTATGGACCGAGCCAACTCGCGGGTTCGGGAAGTTTATGGAACTGTTTTCTCATCGTTTTTCATCGAGCGGTTCGAGTTCATAGGGATACCAGCCGGCGTGGTTGGCGGGTGGAACAACAAACAGATGCTCGCCGCAGAACTCGCCGAGGCGCCGATAGGCTTCCCATTGCTCTTCGTCGAAGAACTGGTCGCCCGTGGTTTGTTGCGGAAAATTCCTCCCGCCGGGCATAGCCCGATAGGCAAGGAGTTCCGGCGGCTCGGTAAATGTGAGCCGCGGTTTAATCAGCAAAAGAACGCCTGGATCGCTGTCGGGGTAGGTGATTGTGGCCAGAGCTGCGATAGGGCCACCGGGATTTTGGATATCTCCGTTCCGCGCAAGCTCCTTGAAGGTGCCGATGACACCGATCAGGGGGGAAGAAGGGCCCAGTGTCGTCGCTAAGGCCTCATCGGTAAGGAACGCGATCTCGGCTCCAAGATCAATCCGCGCCCTCTGTAGCAATCGTACGACATCAACCATGTCGTAATTCGGATCTGCGCCGTTGTCACAAGCGATGATGACTTTGACCCTTCGCTGCAGCAGTGCGTAAATCCCGGTATTCTCGAAGTGGCCACCGTCCGTCAGATACCAGCGGTCACGGCGCGTGCCGTCGAATGCGCCCCTGAGCTCGAGGAAAAGGTAGTTCTGCACGGTGTCTTTGACGTTGCGCCATAGGAAGTCTCTGTTGTGCTCGGCCCTTCTGGATCTCCACCAGTATCCGAGACGAACATTTGCCATTGTCGCCAGGATCGATGTCCCAAGCGAGGTTCCGGATCCGATAGCAGCCGAAACGGCGGCGCCTGAGATAGCGATCCAATTCGCAAGAGGTAGTTCCTCTCCGTCCTCGATACTTGCAGCTCCGAACTTTCCGGGATGGTCAGCCTCGAAGGCGATGCCAGCCGGAGAAAGCTGCATCGGCTTGCCCTTCCGGTCTCTTGCGACGAGGTTGGAGGTCCCCATTATCGTTTCAGCTATCGTAACATTGATGATGTGTAACGGTCCGCCGTTCTCAATCATGCCCTGATAGTAGTCCTTGACCCTGATGGAATCTTCAGGATCGTCCTGGCGCACGTTCGTAAATGGCCGGCCGTAGCTGGAAGCCCCGAGATAGGCGCGTCGAAGACGCGCGGCATAGAAGTGGGAAAGCGAAGACAGGTTGATGAACGAAAAGCAGAGCGACTGAATGATGTTGACCACAATCAATATCGCCCCGAGCATCAGGACTGATCCTCGCAACGGGCTTTCGGGTTCGAATGGATAGTGTGATACGGAGCTCCACAGGATGAGCCAGAGAGCGACGACAGACGAGCCGGCGATAACCAGCAACGCGGGAAGGGGATCAGAGAGCTTCGTGCCGACGGCCTTGGCTGTTTCTTCGGCTTTCTCCCTCTTCAGCGTCTGCCTGGCGATAAAACTCAGTAAAGGAGGTGCGACGGCGACCGCGATTGGCCATGCCTCCTTCGCAAGCAGGTAGATGGACGCGAAAGACCAGTCGAGCGGCGGCGGCGAGAGATAGAGGTGCACCAGCTGGGACTGGAGTGCGCCACCAATCAGGTCTAGCAGCGCAAGGCCGCATGATGTCAGAAAGAGGACAAGGCTCGTTGCCATCCAGTTGCTGAGCTTCGTGCGGACGATATCCTCCGTCATGATCAACGGCTGTATATCATCGCTGTCGCGGGCAGATGATTCGGACACCAGCTTTCCAAACCTAAGCTCCGCGATAAGGTATGCGATCAGCGCCACCCCCATGAATGCCGCGAAATGGAGTTCGAGACTACGAAGTGGTGATGGCTCGGACCGGAGATAATCCCGCATTATGAGGCAGAAGGCGATGGCAAAAGCCCAGAAGAACAGGTTTGTGCCAATGCGCTTGTATCTGGCTTTGGGAATGCCATCGCGTCTCGTGAGCCAATAGGCCGAGCCAAAGCCGAACACGAGTACCAGGGACAGCCAGGACAGAAGCGCAAGGCTGGGGCTAATTGCGGGAGGCGATTGGAACCACCAATTGTCGACTGCTCTGACAAACCAGAATGCCATCAGGACGGTGAGGCCGATGACCGTCTGGACCGCTGTCCAATTGCGGATCACGATTGCTCCGGCGTAGAAGGCGTCGCTGGTTCCCGCAGGCGTCAGATATCGACCGGAATCTCTAAGTCGTCGAACGGCTTCCAGTCCGAGACCGCATTGGAGCGGACGAGTATTGTCGAAGCCGGGACGCTGTTTGTTGTCAGATGTTCCCTGCCCCCTGAGGCCTCGAGGTACGAAAAGCGCCCCGAAGAAGCCGCCGATATAGCTGCCCCCCGAGACTGTGGATAGGTAGTCGATATGCTTGGTGAGTCCAGCCTTACTCAGAGATTGCAGGACCCCAAGGCAGAACGTCGCGCTGCGAATGCCACCACCGGAAAGAGCGAGCCCGACGGTTGATCTCTCGCCGTGCGGATCGAATGGCTCTCTCCGCTTGGTGACGAGCTTCGCCTCGGCAAGAAGGAGATCCGAATAGCCTTCTTCACTTGACGCGGACTTCATTTGGGACGTCATGTGTGGATCCTTGCGCTCACTGCCGCTGCGAATTCGACGCGAGATTGATGCACATGCTACCTGAAAGCGCAAGATTGTGGTCGAATTAAACTTTAGGAAAACCAAGGAAAGGGATGGCAAATTCCGAGCGTGACCTTTGTTTTCGGCAGTAGGTATTCGAGGTAACGGCTTTATACCTCCGGATCAGACTCGGTCTGAAATATAAAACATGAAATTTGCAAAAAGACGATTATTCATTTCTGCGTGTATCGAAAATTTGTTCTACTGGCTGTAAAGAGAAGGAAATAGTTAGGTTGAAACGTGTATTATGTAAGGTAAAATCCTGTAAATATGCGATGTATAATAAAATACGCATTGAGTAAGTGAAATTTACGATAAATAGTACTTGATTATAAAAATAATATCTATCTATCGGCGCAATTATTGTTTCAAAATACCAGAATCTTCTAGATGATCCCTTATTTGTTTTTCGAGGACGAAGGATAAGTTGCAGTATGGCGCGGTAGCAGCACTGACGGCCACCGCAGTCAACAAGCTGGCGTGTCGATGAAACCTATGTGAGGGTTTGCAGGCAATGGGCGTCCCTGTGCCGAGCCACCGACAAATTCGGCAAGACCATCGACTTCTATCTCTCGCCCACCGTAATTCCAAAGCCACCAAGCGATTTCTAGGCACGGCCTCGACCGACGGCGCCGCGATGTCGAAGCTGAAGGTTGACGGCAAAGCCCTGAAGGTCTGGTGCATCGCCAGATCAAGGACCTGAGCAATGTGGTTGACGGGGATCATGGCAAGCTGAAACAGTTGGTCAAACCGGTGCGAGGCTTCAAGACGCTGAAAGCAGCCTATGCGACGATCAAGGGGCTTTGGGGTTATGCGCACCTGGCGCAAGGGCAGGCCGCCATTTCAACCGTGTCGGCAATGTCCGTGGAGAGGCTCGCATCGTTGAAGGCGCTTTCGCTATCGGACCGAGCGCCTTGACAGAAGCGATCGCACTGGCTGCTTCTTATCTCGAAGGTCAGGGCGCGTAACGGCAGAGAAAATAGGCCTCTCCAATGAATCGCATTTTCTGCAGCGGAGTCAGCGTTATTCGCTTTTGGGCTACGGACCGGGGTCAATCGACTGCAGACAAGTCCCATCCCGGCGGTGCCAAGATCTTCGCTTCAAGGAGTGCATCAAACCCGCAGTGCCTTCCCTCGCGCCATATCCCGGGCATTTGATAGCCGCTGAAGGTCCGGCCTGGCGCTCCGTTCACCAAAGCGGCATCTTCAATATCCCGACCGGCCCCGATAGCCGAACGTCCATGGTCGATTCATGGGAAGCGGCGGGAACTTTAAAGTGTCGGGCGCATTTATAGAGGCCTGAGTTTTCGTGCGGGGAAAATCTTAAAGGAGCATCAGTGACGACCTTGATTATCGCCGCCGTTTCGCTTTCCCTCAACTATGTCATCTTTGTCCGGCAAGGAGTATCATCCGGCTCCGACGCTATGATGGCTGGTCGGGCGTCACCATGAGGCCTGGCGCAACGATGTCCCGCGAGTGCGTCGCTATCAAGCATATCGACACCGTCACATCGAAGCTGATCGGCGTCGAATTGGACGACAAGTCCAACGATGGCGTCGACGAGGTTTCCGATATCGTCGTCGGTGACGGCAAGTCAGTGATAGGCGTAGCCGCAAGCCACATCGTGATCGATCCCGTCTCCAGGGCGCTCACCAACGATCACGGCATCTGGAAGGCCTATGGCGATGCGGACAAGGACGATCTTTGCAAGGCGCCAGCTCAAGCGCGTGGCTTAGTCCCGCGATTGAAATCATAGGCCCGGTAATAGCGGGACCTTCGTGGCAAGCCAAATTATCGCCCACGCAGAACGCAGCTTGAGCGCGCGCCCTCTTGGTCACCTGGGGAAGCTCGCTGCGCATCGTATCCCGCGATGGTTCAGGCGTTATGCATCTGCGTGCGAGACGTTTGACCTCTGCGGCAAGGCTTTGATGTTCTGCGGCCATCTGCGCCATCACGCGCGTATGCGGCCTTTCCAAATAGGCGCTCGAACGTCGCTGAATTTTGCGACAACGGGATGTCGGGGATTATGACCGCCAGGCAGATCACAAGCGCATATCACTGAGTTGAACGAACGAAAGGGATTTAAGTTGGAGAAAGCGCCGGCAAAAGAGACGCGGGAGGCCGAAAGTGCTTTGACGCCTGAACAGGAAGAGGAAGCCCGTAAGGCCTATCTGCTGAAGCGCTTCTGGATGAGCGGCCGCGAGTACTGGGGACGGAACGGCGATCGATTTGCCTGGGCTTCCTCAATCGGCCTGCTCCTTTTGATCGTGATGAACGTGGCCTTCCAATACGGTATCAACGTCTGGAACCGCGGTCTCTTCGACGCCATCGAGCAGCGCAACGCGTCGACGGTTTACTTTCTTGGAGCGGTATTTCCGCCGCTCGTGGTTGGAAGCGTCGTGGTCGTGACCATCCAGGTCTACGTGCGCATGCTCATTCAACGACGCTGGCGTTCGTGGCTAACCAAGGCATTGATCGCTCGCTGGCTGGCCAACGGCCGCTACTACCAGCTCAATCTCATTAGCGGAGATCATCAAAATCCAGAGGCGCGGCTCTCCGAAGACATGCGCATCGCGACCGAGTCGCCCGTCGACTTCGTTGCCGGCGTGATCGCGGCGTTCGTCTCGGCGTCGACCTTTATCGTCGTCCTGTGGACCATCGGCGGTGCTTTGAGCTTGTCGATCGGAGGCGCGGTCATCACGATACCAGGCTTCCTCGTCGTGACCGCCGTCATCTATGCGCTTGTCACCTCAGGTTCGATAACATTCATTGGAAGGCGATTTGTCCGCGTCTCCGAAGCTAAAAACCAGGTCGAGGCCGAGTTTAGATACACCTTGACCCGCGTGCGCGAGAACGGTGAGAGCATCGCCCTTCTTGGTGGCGAGGAGGAGGAGCGAAACGATCTCGACAAGACATTCGCCAGTGTCCGCCAACAGTGGCGGCAACTGGCGCAACAATATATGCGGACGACGCTTGTATCGCAGGGTTCGATGCTGATCGCGCCTGTTGTCCCGGTGCTGCTCTGCGCCCCCAAGTTTCTCGATGGAAGCATGTCGCTTGGACAGGTCATGCAGGCGGCCTCCGCGTTCACGATCGTCCAAAGCGCGTTTGGATGGCTGGTCGACAACTATCCTCGTCTCGCCGACTGGAACGCCTGCGCCCGGCGTGTGGCGTCATTGATGATGTCGCTCGACGGGCTGGAGAGCGCAGAGCAGAGCGAGTCCCTGGACCGGATCAAGCGCGGCGAGACCGAGGGTGAAACCATGCTCAGCTTGAACGACGTCTCGGTATCTCTTGGTGACGGTACTGCTGTCGTCAAGGAGACGCAGGTCGAGATCGGCCCCGGTGAACGCGTTCTGGTCGCCGGTGAGTCCGGGTCGGGCAAAAGCACCCTCGTGCGGGCGATCGCCGGCCTATGGCCGTGGGGAGGCGGTAGCGTCGATTTCCATGCCGACCGTCAGCTATTCATGCTGCCGCAACGACCATACATCCCCTCCGGCACACTTCGACGTGCCGTTGCCTATCCTCAGCCTGCCGACAGCCTCACGGAAGAAAAAATTAAAACTGCGCTTGAGAAAGTCGGATTGGGGCATCTCATGGAAAAAATCGAAGACGAAGCCCCATGGGATCACACATTGTCCGGGGGCGAGAAACAGCGACTGGCGTTCGCACGCTTACTGCTCAATGACCCCGATATCATCGTGCTGGACGAGGCGACCTCTGCGCTTGACGAAAGGACACAGGACAAGATCATGGAAATGCTGATCGAAGAGCTGCCGGACGCGACGATCGTAAGCGTGGCTCATCGCGCAGAACTGGAGGTGTTCCATAGCCGAAAGATTACGCTTGAGAAGCGTGAGGGTGGGGCAAGGCTGGTCAGTGACGTTGATCTCGCACCATACGGCAAACGACGGAATGTTTTTATGCGGCTTGCAAAATATTCACGCAAGCTACGGTGAGGACCTTAACAATAACGACAGTCAGCGGGCGGGCGTTGCGGCCCGCGGCAAATGCCTCGATCTCAAACAGGCTTGAAGCCGTCGTTTGTGGTGGAATGCAGTTGTTCTTATAGCGAATAGGCGCCAGCTCCTTGCGCCCGATTAACCACCGACCGTGCTGTCGCGAGACGATCCAGGAGGTGGGTGGAGGCGTCGCGCTGTTTGTCTTCAATCTCGCTGGCTGTCCTTCAGATCGGGCCGGTCCTCGAGTCCCTGCTCTATCGCTGGGCACTAAGCAGGACATGCGCAGCCTTTACCGCTGCGGATGCTCGGTTCTCGACGCCCAGCTTCACATAGATCTGTTCCAGATGCTTGTTCACCGTGCGGGCGGAGAGGCCGAGAATTTCACCGATGTCGCGGTTCGATTTTCCCTTGGCAAGCCATAGCAGCACCTCGGACTCGCGCTGCGTCAGCGAGAAATGCTGGCGCAATATATCATTGTCAGCGCGCTGATCCCTCGCGGTCAGGCGAAAGAGATATTCGTCGGCGCCAATGGCGCCGAGGAAGGAGAATTGCAGCACGGATTGGCCGTCGCTGCTGATCGAAAGAAGGTCGTCGCAAGCGGAGCCGAGCCGCTCACGCTCAAGCATGAAGGCGGCAATGTGGTTCGATGCCAGTTCGAGGCCATCGTCGCTGCCAGTGGCGGCATTGATGAGGCGAGTTGCCTGTGGGGTCGACCAGTGGATCGCACCATTGCCTTTGACCGCTAGCAGGTGACGGCCGGCGGCGTCGAGCGCTACTCTTGCACTTTGGGCGGAACGGGCATTGCGAAGATGAACGCGGATGCGGGCGCGCAACTCGTCGACGTTGATCGGCTTGGTCAGATAATCGACGCCGCCCGATTCCAGTGCATGCACCACATGTTCGGTTTCGGTGAGGCCGGTCATGAAGACGACAGGGATCTGGGCGATGCCGGCATTGGCCTTCAGTCGGCGGCAAGTCTCAAAGCCATCCATCGAGGGCATGATGGCATCGAGAAGGATGAGATCGGGCGTGATACGCTCAACGATGTTCAATGCGGCCGGACCGGATGTGGCGATCAGCACGGAGAAGCCGGATTGCTCGAGCGCATCGGTCAGAAAACCGAGCGCCTCGGGCGAATCGTCCACCAGCAAGACGATGTCGCGGGGAAGGTTGTGCTCAGTCAATCTGTTCTACCTTTCCAGTGTCGAAGTTGCGCAGTATCGTGAGAAAGCCATCGAGGTCGAAGGCCTGGACGCGCGCGCGCAAGACGTCCGTAAAAATCTTGTTCTCCTCAAATCTGGCGAGGTCCGCAAGCTTTGCCTCAATGCCCCTCACATAGCCGATTTCGCCAAGCCGTATCAGCTCCCGAACGTGCTCCAAGCCAGGGCTTTTCAGTGCCGGTAGCGGCTTCGACGCGGCCGGGGTGGAGGCATCGGCGTAAATCCATTTCAGAGCGAGATGCAGCGCAAGCTTGTCGCGAAGCTGGCGGATGTCAACCGGCTTGGATATGGCGTCGTTGTGGCTGTCGTCGCTGTCGGTTGCGGCGGCGGCATCGCCAATATTGGCCGACAGCATCAGGATCGGCGCCATCTTTCCGTTTTCCCTGAGCCGTGAGACGAGTTGCCAGCCATTCATCCCTGGCATGGAAATATCCACCAGGAAAAGATCCGGCTTGATGCCTTCGATCAGGGTCAGACAGTCGGGACCGCCCGCGGCGGTCAGCACGATGAAGTCGAGCGGCGACAGGATTTCGCGCATCAGTTCACGATGGTCTTCGTTGTCATCGACGACAACCAGGGTCCGTCTCGGCCCCTCGTAGCCGACGATACGCTGCTCCTGCGCCGGCGGCTTCATCGGCCGGATCACGGCAGAGAGCAACAGGCGCACCTTGAAGGTCGAACCGACATCCTTCTCACTTGAGACGGAAATCTCGCCGCCGAGTGTGTTCGTCAGCAATTGTGTGATGGTCAGGCCGAGACCGAGGCCCGGCATTGGCCTGATGCTGTCGGCCTCGCCGCGCTGGAAGGGCTCGTATATGCGGGTGAGGTCCCTTGCGGCGATGCCGCGGCCGGTATCCGAAACCGTGAAGGTTGCGACCTGGTTTCGGTAACCTATCTCGAAGCGGACGTTGCCTGTATCGGTAAACTTGATGGCGTTGGAGAGCAGGTTGACGAGGATCTGGCGCAGCCGCTTCTCGTCGGTGCGGACATAATCGGGCAGGGCGGTGGCGCGCTCATGGATGAAGCTCAGCCCCTTGGCCTGCGCCTGGGGACGAAACATGTCGATGATCTGGTCGAGGAAATCGCGGATGTTGATCTCGTTGGAATAGACCTGCAGCCGGCCGGCCTCGATCTTCGAAATATCGAGCAGCCCGTCGATCAGACCCGACAGATGTTCGGCGCTACGGCGAATGACCTTGAGCGAGGATTGCCTGGGTGCCGGAATGGTCTCGTCGCGCTCGAGGATCTGTGCATAACCGAGCACGGCGTTAAGCGGCGTGCGCAATTCATGGCTCAAGCCCACGACATAGCGGCTCTTGGCGCGGTTTGCCGCTTCGGCCGCCTCCTTGGCGCCCTGCAGGGCGGCGTCCGTCTTCTTGTGGGCGGCGATCTCCTTGAGGAGCAGCGTATTCTGGCGCGAGGACTCCTCCTCGGCGACCACGCGGCTGTCATGGGCAAGAACATAGAACCAGCAGGCGACACCGGCGATCACGGCAAAGACGAAGAAGACGATCAGGATCGTTCGATCGACGACACCTGCCGTTTCGGGAGAGGCGGCGCCGACCTGATGCGCGATCATTGCGAGGATCGCGCCCATGGCGGTCAGCGCCACCGCAACGGCAATACCGTAGCGGCCGAGGCGCGTGGCGAGCTTGGCGACGATGCTTTCCGGCAGCAGGGTCTTTGCGACTGTTCCGACCTGTGTGTTGAGCCGTGCCTTCGGCTTGCACATGTCATGGCAGCGGCTGTCGAGCGAACAGCAGAGCGAGCAGATCGGCGCGGCATAGGCCGGGCACCAGGCCATATCCTCCGGCTCGAACGGATGCTCGCAGATCGAGCAGTTGATGGTGCTGAGGTTCTTCCAGCTCTGTCGCGGCTTGCGGGCGAGATAATATTTGCCCTTGGTGGTCCAGGCGATGGCCGGCGAGGCGACGAATGCCACGATCAGGGTAATATAGGGCGCAAGCGATGCCGCGATCGAGCCGAAAGCGCCGAAATGCGCCATGAGGGCAATGGTTGCCGAAAGTGCCATCGCGCCCAGACCGACCGGATTGATATCGTAGAGATGCGCGCG
>NZ_JAELTU010000176.1 GCF_016429015.1 Rhizobium sp. ASV20 | reverse complement strand
GATTTCAAGCTTGCAGACGCGATCGAGGATGCGCTTGTAGTCTGGTCGGCTGAATTCGCTCACGTGCTGAAGAAACGAATCATGCTTGAGGTAAGGCAGGCATGTCTAGGCTCGGTAAGGCCCGTCGCGGCGGGTTACGTCAAATTTAGGTAAGTCCACAAGGCGGTTCTTCTGAGCCGCCTTTTTCTATGAGGTAGCTAATGCCAAGAAACTCATCTGGCGTGTACAGCAAACCGGCCGGCACAACCGCCGTTACGAATACTCCTGTCGACCCGACTCCGTGGAACGGATTGACGACTGACCTCGGCAATGAGATCACCAATTCGCTCCCGCGTGACGGTTCTGCGCCGATGCTGGCGCAGTTGAAAAATATAGACGGCACGCAAGCGCAGCCATCCGTTACATTTTCGTCGGATGTTACGACCGGATTTTACCGTCAGAGCACGGGGGCAGTCTCGTTTGTAGTGGGCGGCGCTGAGATCACCAATTGGTCTGGAACAGGGTTTGCTGTCACTGGAGCGCTATCGGCAAGTGGCGCTGCCACTTTTGGTACAATTGCCGGCGAGCCCATGCGCGGAGCCCTTTATGGACTCACTTTAGCCAACAATTCGGGGAACGCAGCGAATGCAATCGATATTGCAGTAGGCAATGCGGCCGGTGATGGCTTAACGCCATACGTGATCCAATTGACCAGTGGCATTACGAAGCGCCTTGATGCGGCATGGTCGGTCGGAACAAACAATGGCGGCCTTGACGCCGGCTCTGTTACCAACGCCACTTATCACGTCTGGCTTATCCAACGGTCGGATACGGGCGTAGTGGATGCCCTGTTCTCGCTTTCCGCCACGTCACCGACGATGCCTACGAGCTACGATCAGAAGCGGCGTATCGGGTCGATTGTCAGACTATCGGCGGCCATTATCCCCTTCGTCCAAAACGGGGACTACTTCGGGTGGAAAACACCGATAGCCGATCTCAACGTCAGCAACCCAGGAGCTGCGGCGGTAATCCGCACTTTGACGGTCCCAACCGGCATAATTGTCAACGTCAAGATCAGTCTGTTCATGCGTGGAAGTGGTTCTGGGTCTGGTCTTCTGGTTTCTAACTTAGCTGCGAATGATGTCGCGGCAGACCAGATATCGAACTTCTCGCTGGTTGCTGGTGCTTCGACTACCTCGGCTACGCTGGCCACCGAGTTCACCAACACCAGCGGTCAGATCCGAACAAGGCTCGAAAACAGCGATTCCAATTCACTGATCCGCATAGCGACCTTGGGCTATACCGACACGAGAGGGCGAGTTTGATGGTTTCCTATTCCACTCTGCCCGTCCTGCATAAGGGCGAGATACCCGCATGGGAGCAATCCCCCGTCGTCATCGGCGGCGATCTGTACCGCTTGGGCTTTAAGCGCGCGTGGACTGCAACAACTGGCAGCGGGATCGCTATCGAGCGGTATCTGCCCGAGTTCAAGACGTGGACGCGCGTTGCTGATCTGCCTTGGAACCGCTACCTCGGCTGCGCCTTTGTGGACGCAGGCCGCCTCTACGTATTCGGGGTGACCAACGTCGCCACAAGCCCGAACAAGATCGTTCGCCAGGAGATCGACATTACCATCTGGCAGTTCACCGGTCCGGAAATAGAAATTCGTTCGTCGTCGGGCGGATACAAGTTTTACAACACATCGGTGTGCGCTGGGCCAAATGGCTATATCATGGCCTATGAAACGAACGAAGGGGTGCCGTTCAGCCTGCGGTTCCTCCAGTCGACCGATCTTGTCACGTGGACGCCGATCGGTGCGCTCTGCAACGCCAACTTCTACAGCGCCTGTCCGACTGTGAAGTATGCGGCCGATGGCTACTTCCTTGTCGCATACCTGTTTGATTTCTCGTGCAATGGCGCTGGCCCATGGATCACAGGGGTTGGCAGAACCAACAACTTCTCGACGATCGAGAATTTCGGCGGTAATGCGAAATACACCTGCTATCAGCAGCTCCTTGCTCCCGATGGTGAGATGGACGGCATCAACGCGTCCGATGTCGATTTCGTCGAATGGAATGGCAAAGTGTACTTTACCTACATGACCGGGGATCAGCGAACTTGGGCGGGCAACAATGACGCTTGGTACAATGGCTCGTTTGTGGATTTCTATCACGAGTTTTGGACATAACGATATTCGTGTATAAGCGACAAATGACACACAGATACGGCGACACAGCGTTCATAACAGGAATGCGGGCTTTTGCCGCTTTCGCCGTCGTATTTCTTCATTCCGGCGGAGCCGGATTTCGAGATTATGGCGATTGGGGCAATCGCTTCGTCAATCTCGGCGCTGCCGGCGTCTTCGTATTCTTCGTGATTTCGGGCTTCAGTGTCTCGACCTCGTTCAATTCGTCAAGCGGCTATGGCGACTATCTCATCAAGCGGCTGAAGCGGATCGCTCCGCTTTATTTCTTCTGGATTGCAGTTTGCCTGACGATCGGCGGCCAGAAGGCCAGTTTTTACGATTTGAGCATGCACTTGACGTTCCTGAACGTCTTTGATTATCGGGTGGCAAACACTATCGTGATGGTGGAATGGACCATCGCCATTGAGGTTTTTTACTATCTCCTTGTGCCACTGGCGCTGACGTATTGTCGTGGCTTTGCAGGGACGGCGGCCCTCTTGGTATCTACCTTCGCGCTCTACAAGGGCGCGGAATGGGGAATGAACTATCTGCCTGGCGATGCTGATCAGAAGGCAATTGCTTTTCATTGGAGCCCGATACCCTATGCATTCTGCTTTTCCCTCGGGATCGCGGCGTACAGGTTGCGGAAAGCTTGGCTGCCGAGCCCCATTCTGGCGAATTTGGCCCTGATTGCATTCATCGGCTTGCTGGCTGTCTATGTTTGGCGTCCTTGGTATGTCACGGGGGCAGTTATTGACCAATTGTTGCTCGTCGCGGTTCTGGCGTTCGGCCTCGTGGCTTTTGGGACGGGGACCAGTCAAATCTTTGCCGCCGTGTTCAACAATCGTGTTTCTCAATACCTTGGCTTGATCAGCTATGGCATCTACCTAAGCCACTACCCGCTGTTTCGATGGATAGTCGAGCCGAATATCGAGAACCCTATCGCGAAATTCGGTTTGACCGCAGCGCTGGCGATAATCGCCTCGACGGCGACGTATTTCGCGATCGAGAAGCCGTTCAGTCGGCTTCGTATCCAAAAGCTGCGCGCGGCTTAGCGACCATCAGGGCGCATCGCTGTGCATCCCAACGACAGCGGGCATCTGAAGATCAAGAACGCCATCCTGCCGGTGCTTACCGCTTAAGGCGAGCAGTTACCGGATGTCTTGTAAAATGCGATCTACTTGGGCCGACCAGATGTCGTATGCAAGTCCGTTCAGGTGGATTCCATCTGTCGTGTAGTCGGGATTCATCTGGCCATCTTTGACGAACAACGAATGAAGGTCGATCACCTGCAGATGCCGGGTGCGGGCATCTCCGATCAGCAGCGCATTCAATGCCTCGATTTTGACATTATCCAGATAACCATAATCTCCACCGGCCTTCTTGACGATCGGGGTTACCGTCTGGACCACGATTTTCGCCAAAGGTAGCTTTGCCTGGAGATAGTTAAGCAGTTCATCGTACCGCTTCATGACCTCTTCTGGCGAGGAGCCCCAGAACAAATCGTTTGTCCCGGCCAAGAGAAAGATTGCGCTGGGCCGTAGCGCAATGACTTGATCTGCCCGATGCATGATGCCGAAGGTGTTGTCGCCGCTGATGCCGCGATTGACTATCTTCCGATCGGGAAAGTACTCGCTCCAGCCGCCAAGGTCTGTCAGGCTGTCACCGAGCATGACAATTGCGCCAGAACTCTTCGGACGGTGGTCGAAGTTGTCTACTTTGAACTTGTAGGTGAAATCCTGCAGCTCGGCAGGAATGTGTTTTGCGGCGCTATCCGCTGCTTCATCCGCCTTGGCTGAGAATGTGACGGCAAGCGAGAGCGCCAGCGTCAGTAGGCTGATTGTCTTCACGTCATGCTGCTTTCGATAGTGATGATGGCAATTCCGAGTAAGCCGTCGACTGCGTCAAGTCTGTTACTTTTCATCTGAAATTCCTTGGATCAGTTGGCTTACCAAATATTCCTTGGGCATTGCAATCACCTTCCATCGAAGCATCGCCACACAGCGTGGCGCTTCGGGGCGCGGCTTCGGCGCCTCTTTTTCATTGGAGAAACATCATGACAGACCTGTTCCCGCAGGCGCTGGCGAAAGTGCTCGTCAGCGAGGGCGGCTATTCCGACGATCCGCAAGATCCGGGTGGCGCGACCAACCGCGGCATCATCCAGTCCGAGTATGACAAATACCGGTGGTCGAAGAAGCTCGGCGTCCGATCGGTGAGGCTGATCACGGATGCCGAGGTCTCGGATATCTACCGGAATAGCTACTGGCTTGCCGGGAAGTGCGATCAGATGCCAGCTGGCGTCTCCTACGTCCAGTTCGACGGCAACGTGAATTCTGGCGTCTTGCAGTCATCTATTTGGCTTCAGCGCGCCCTTGGGGTTGCTGATGATGGTGTGATCGGTCCCAAGACCTTGTCCGCGCTCAACGCCTATTCCAACAAAGCCGCACTGATCGACAATATTTGTGATCAACGCCTGAAGTTCCTCCAATCGCTCAAGACCTGGCCGCACTTCGGTAAGGGGTGGGCCAACCGTGTCGCTCAAGTCAGGGCAACCGGTAAGGCTTGGGCGCCCTAAGCCCCCTCCAACATCAAAGGACAATCTATCATGCGCATCCTCCATCTATCGGTGGCGGCAAGCCTCGTGCTGTCCGCTGTTTCCCTTTCCTCGTGCCAGACGGCCTCGGCAGACGCCCAGATCGAAAAGACGCTGCCTCAGGTCTGCACGGCTCTCGCGACGGCTCATGCCGCCTTTACCGCGATCGCCACCACGAGCGGCGTGGTCAAAGCCAGCACGGTCAAGAAGGAAGCCGCAGCCTATGCCGGCGTCCAGACGCTTTGCGCCGATCCTTCCCACACGACCATCATCGGCGCCGTGGTGCTCGCGGCCAACGCTCTGGCTGTCGTCACCGCTGCCCTCAACGAAGCCCATTCGGGCTGAAAGGATCTCCCATGAACATCACCGCATACAACAAGGCCATCGTGGCCCTCATCATGGCAATCATCGGGATCGTCAATCTCAAATGGCCCGGCCTGATCGGTCTCGACCAGGACACGGTTACCGCCGTTGTTGCAGCCCTGACGCCGATCCTCGTCTGGATCGTCCCGAACAAGCCCTCGGCGCCTGCTGCGGCTCCAGCACCCCAGCCGTCTCCCGACAAGGCGCAGTAGGGATCTGCCTTATCTCCTCGGGTTCTTCGCAACATCCGCCACGCTGGCGGCTCTCCTGCTGCTGGCGTGGAACTCCATTTAGCAATCTCTGATTTTCGAGGGGCACATTCGGGCAATGAGCGAGGTCGTCATGCAGTTTCCGGAGCGAAGCAAGAAGTTCGAATGGAACTTCAACACCATCGTCATGCTTGCAAGCATGGTGGCAGGCCTCGTCGTGACTTCGGTTGGTTGGGGTATCACCTATGCCAACATGCGGAATGACAGCGCCGACGTGCGAAAGCAGATTATCGAGCTGGCCGGCCGGATGGACAAGGATGGCGCCGACAAGAAGGCTCAGTTGGTCGACATGCAGCAGCAACTCGCGCAAATCGCGCCGCTCACGTTTCAGACGACCAGGGCGACCGAGGCGGGGGCCGAAAATAAAAAGGCGATCGAGCTAACGAACTCGCGGATAGATCGCGTCGTGGAAGCGATGGGCGGCAAGCTGGACACTGTCATCGACAGCGTCAACAAGGTCAGCACTCAAGTCCAGGTTCTGAACTCGAAGCTCGAGGACATGCAGGGGAAGGCCGAAAAGAGCATTTTCAAGATGCCGGTGATGAAGCCTTAGGCTGCTCTGGCGCGAAAATGAAACATTATTTCAGGTGGGCCGCGCAAGGTAACAGCCGAAAAAAAAAGCCCGCGCAAGGCGGCCTGAATTCTGGGATGAGAGCGGAATCTCCTACCCATGGAATACATAGCAATTAAGAATGTTCTCAGCAAACTTTAAAAAAGCTCCGCCTCGTGGGGAGAGGCAGAGCTGTATCATGCGAACATCCGGGGGAGGGAATTTCGTTCGCATAGTGGAATTTTTAAAAGAGATTCCTGAAGCGAAAATGAAAAACCCTGCCGGAAGGACCGGCAGGGGCACTTTGCAGGAGTCACACATTTGAATGCGAGCGGGGTGAATGCACAAAGGCTGCTCGCGTGGCGCATGCTACTATTGAATGAATTTCTTGTGAAGAGTTTTGCAACCCCTATAATGACTGCTGACGAAGATGCTCTTCGCGCCTTGCTGCATCAATTCAGCTTTTGACCGTCAAGAAGGCCATTTTCATAGGCCTTCGCAAGGCTGCTATTTTCTGGATAGGGATTAGGGCTATCTACCCGATGTTGCCTACCGGCCTCGATGCCGAGTTCGTAGGCTTCTCTTTCTTCTTCCGAGGCAGGACGTGGCGTTTGTCGGCCGGCGTGACTTAGCTAGCGCATAAAATGCACCCATAACTATCTGTCAAAATCGACCATCACAGGTCGGAAAAGTCTGGAAAATGATTGAACGTCGCGTCGGCAGGATCGCAATATGTGAATTAGCCTAGCTGCCTTGTCGTGTACCAAAATTCCGATTTCTGGTTCGAAAGCCCTCGTTGGACTTTCGAAGGTATGACCGGTAGCCACGGTATACAGCTCTAAATAAGCCCGTTCGTATTCTTCACCGTTCTTGTCACATGCTGACACCATCTGCGCGTACAGAAGGGTTGTTGCTGCATGGGCAGCTCGTACTTTCGCGGCGAGGGAAGCGTCTTTCTGGGATGGCTCTGACAGCCAATAATCTCTTGCAGCATCCGCAAACTTTTCGATATCCTTGATGTGTTCATTCACCAAAGAGATATCTTCAGACCTCGAAAGCCGGTATTGTTGGGCGAACCATGCTAGTGCAGCGCCCACGAAAGCGAACACGAGTTTATTTAGTGAATCATCGCTAATGAGCGGCAAGATTTTCAGCTCTTGCTTCACGTATATATGAGTTAATCGCTTGCTTGAAAAAGATCAGATGAGGCTTCGTACAACGGATTTCGAGCAAAGAATCCAGTTCGCTCCGTGTGTAGAAGCCCTTCCGCACCAGTCCTCCGAATGCTTCTTCCAAGAATGAAGAGCCAAACGACCGCACGCCGTCAATGTCCACTATGACTTTCTGTTTAGGATGTGCGGAATTCGCACGCTTCAATTCCGGCACAAGCAGTTCGTTCCGGAACTTCTCGCCGTTGAATGTGCTATCCTCTGCCGTACGACCGACAGGATAGGTGTTAAACTGATTTGCTACGTCGATAATCATGTTTGGGTAACGGGCGCCTCAGAGTTTAGTTCCACAGTCCACTCAATCAGGGTACCACCGAAGGATAAAGGTACAGCACCGGAGCTGAATCGTCCATTGGAATCGCGTTTACACCAGCCGCCTCGGCTGTAAACTGTCATGCTCCCTGAGCCTGTCTTTTCGATTACATGCACCATTTGTGGCAAACCTTTGCCCCTATGCGGCCGATCCGTGCGCGACCCACCATATTTCATCGCCGCTCGGATGTACGTTCCGTCGTTCTCATATTCAAATCTTGGCTCTCTTTTTAACGTTCGAGCCAGGTAGCGCACCACTTTTTCCAGCCGATCCATACGCGGATACGTAAAAGGAATGGTCGCGCCCTGATCGTATATCACCACGGTTAACGTATTTTTACTACGATCTGCGGTTGCCGCCACCCATAGGCTGTTGATGTGGGGATATGGGGCCGGAAAGTCCATAGCATAGGCATGATTTGTAACATTGCTCATGGCTTCACTAAGGCCCGTAAGCAACTCGATGACGATGTGTTCAGGGAGATTGCTCTCTGGATTCAAGAAGGCGCCAAGGCTCTGCAATCCTTCATCCACGCGAGCCAATTCATCGGCTTTTTTCGCACTAATGATCTGCATAGTGCGCGTATCCCCTTCCTCGATCGTCACATCTTCACGCTTTGGCGTAAGCCCCACAATCTCAAAGAACCCGAGTTGGAATAGCTTACGAAATACGTTTTCATTCCACCGAGAGAGATTAACTGTGGGCGGGACTTTCGACTCTATGGCCGCCAACCGCTCGAACTCTGCCGCAAGCACGACTGCGACGGCCGTAGACATGTATTCAGGGTAGGAAAAGTCATAGTAGCCTATGATGCGTGGCAAGCGTGACTTGTCGGAGCGATCTATAATGGGCGCCTTTGTTTCAAATGTCAGCTTCGTGCCATTACGCATGTTTTCAAAGAATCGCACGCTCTCATCTAAATTCTCGACGAAGCAAAGCCTTTTGGGAGGAAGCGTGGGACGGCTGGCACAAATCGCCCACTCAAAGTCCTCGCCCTGCCAGATCTCAACTTTGTGAATATGTTGATATCGCCTTCGTGTGGCGTTACGCCGGCGCCACAATCGATCGTGACGAAAAGCTCTCCGCTTCTGGTTGTAGGCTCGATTGATGTGCCAAAGCCGTCTGGAATTTGTAAGTTTCTTCAATTCATTTCCGTGCGATCGCAATCAACCTATGATTATAGATATAATTGCGGTGGCACTCGCATAAGTCAACGCCTTGTATCGCCACTTTGAATAGCAAAGTTTTTGCAATACTAACGCCTGCGACGATCAGGAGGTAGGCATAAATCTTTGAAATATTGTGGATTATTAGAAGGGCAACGATCTGGCCAGCGACCCTTAGGAGTGGCGCCTTCGACCACTCGGTCTGGATGCGACCAAAATAATGTTATAGATCCGAGATGAGAATCGCTGTCGCTATCAATACTGCCGCTTTGATGTTCGCAAGCCCGACCTACGCCGGGCAGCAGGTCGAGGCTTTAATTTCCGTCTGCTTCACGCCAGCCGAACAATGCGAAAGCCAGATCGTCGACGCGATCGACCGGGCGCAATCCTCCATCCGTGTGCAGGCCTATGGCTTCACGGCATTCCCGATCATCCATGCGCTACAGCGGGCCGCGGGCAGGGGCGTTGAAGTCTTGGCTATCCTCGACAAGACGAACGAGCGGAAATATTCGGGCGCTACTCTACTCGACGCCGCCGGCATTCCGGTCTGGATCGATTTTGAGCCGGCGATTGCCCACAACAAAATCATGGTGATTGACGAGCATCTGACGATCGGCGGCTCTTACAATTACACCGCAGCGGCGCAGAAGCGGAATGCGGAGAACGTGACCTTCACGGACAGCCCAGAGATTGCGCGCCAGTTCATCGCGAACTGGGATAGCCGGCTGAAGGCATCGAGAGTGTTCGAAACATCCGCGGAAAATCAGTGATCTAGCTGGCGAAGACAAAGCAGCTCTGCCCCGAGTAAGAGGCAGAGCTCAAGTGCCATTATGGCGCTTCATGCGAAAATTCGATTTGGGGGCGTCTTTCGCACATAGGCGCCATACACTAGACGGCTGAAGGAATCCTGAACGATCTCGACGCGGCGGGTGAGAATATTGGCGCGAGGAACCAACACTCTTGCGTGTGGACGGCCGGCGGCGCGGCAAACTGGGGCGATGGCGTCAATACGATCCGCAAGTTCAGTGCGGCCGCTGTTGCGTTTCAGAGCCTGTCGAGGCAGTCCGCGAATAACCGCTCCCATAAGAACCAGCATCTGGTCGGTGGCGCCACCCAGGCGCTAACGGTCTGAGGATCTTCCGGGCGAGATAGGAGAGGGCGCTGCTCATGCCCGCACCCTTAAGCTGAAGGAACGGACGCTCGATCAGCCACCATGACGCGATGGCGAGCAGTACCGAGCAGATCAATGCCACAGCGTAGCTGATCCGCGGATGACCCGTTCCGATGAGCGAGACCGATGCCTGCTGGATCGGGAACGCGTAGAGGTAGAAGCCATAGGATATGTCACCCAATCGCGCGGGCAGCCTGGCGATCTTGCTCTCCCCAAACGAAATCGCAAACGCACCAAGGGCAAGATAAGCGGCGACAAGGCTCGCATCGCCCCATGCGAGGAAGACGCAAACGGCGCCGGTCGCATGCGCAATCGACAGGAGCGACCTCGTTTTCGATGCCAATGCGACTAGTGCGCCGTAGAAGAAGAGCAGGCCGGCTATCCCGAACTGCCGGCTTGTCAGCCAGTTCCACGTAAAAAACGTTAGGTTGGCGCCCGGGTAGTAGTGCTCGATCAGCATGAGAACGAACGATGCACCCAGGAACAGTGTGGCGATCATCGTTCGCATGACGTCTGAGCGAGCGCAAAAGAACAGCATCCCGATCACGAAGTAGAGTGATATTTCGTAGGGAAGCGTCCAAAGCGATCCATTCACACCGAAAGCCGGATTGGTTTCGAAGACGCCTGGAAGCACGTAACGCGGATCGTTAAACGGAATCAGGATGTTCCGGAACATGAACGTCTGCGTGACATCCGAGCTGAAGTAGTCCGCCAGTGTGAGGGTTGTAAAGGCTGCGCCGAGGGCGACTGTAAAGAGCACATTAACGGTGAGCCCTGGCATGATCCGCAGGGCACGCTTCCACAGGAACGACCAGATCAATGGATCTCGGTAAGCGCTCTTGGTCACCAGGTAACCACTAATCGCGAAGAATGCGCCGACCCCGAGGCCCGAATATGACGTATCAAACCACGGGACCCTAGGCTCGTTAAGACCATTAAGGGCGTAGTGATGCGTATGAAAAACGAGGAAAGCGGCAAAAAGCCGGAGCGCGTTGAAGCTGTTTCTCTCCATTTTCAGCATCATGCCATTCCAACCGCCATCCTGTATTGAAATCAACTAGCAGCGGTTTTCGATGAAGGCAACCTCTCCTCAGGGTAGGCCTTATGTTTCCCATTGTTTCCATAACGCTTCCATAAAGCTCGTCCACCAAAAGCGGCGTCGCCTCACGCTATCGCCGTCTCTCTGGTCCGCAGTTTAGCGAACCTTCAAGCCTGCGAGGATGGCATTGGCGTCAGCAATCTGTGCCGCTTCAAGCACCCGATTGTCCGCAAGGGCGGTGAGGGCCGCTGCTACTTCCTGATCAGACCAGCCGGCGGCGACGGCTCTATCCGCTAGCTCGGCAAAGGCATCGCTCAATGCGGCCTGGCATTCTAGGTCTCGGTCGAGATGCTGCTCAACTATGGATGGTGGCTTGATGTCGTGCATTGCCCATCGTCCGAGCAATGAGCGCCAAAGTCAATATTTGCAGGATTGTGCAAGAAAGTTCGACCAAAACGCCCACAAAACTCATTCTGAATGAGGGGATTTTCCGAACAAAATCAATGAGGGTATTTTGGGGGTAGGGCAGCAAAAATGGCGCTCTTGTTCAGAACGATCATTGATTTTGCTTATCTTTGGGGGATTTGCAGTCCTCTGCGTAACCACTCCGCCACGAGGCCATCCGATGTATGAAGGCGAGTGATGGGCGGCGTTTAGAACGAATCTTGAATCGGCGCAAGGGCCTCATTCTGATTATCGTTCTTTTTTCACCGACGGCAGCAACTTACGGTGATGCCGGCACTTCGTCAGCGCATCCATACCCAGATGCAGAATTCACTGCGGCATGGTCTCATGGCGCGGGAAGGGAAGAGTAATCACTCTTCAAGGCAGGGAAATGCGAATTTGAAGGAGCGTGCGATCAGCGAGCTGGCGGGCCGCTCGAGCTGCCAGGAGTGCTCCTCCATCCACTTGCAGGCGATCATGGTTGCCCGCGTGTTGGTGAGATCCGGCGGCAGGCAGAAAGCGCCGACGAACTGCTGAAGATAGCGTTCGTAGCGCGACGAGTTCTTCGGCGTCTGCTTGGTGGCATGGATCGTCAAATTCTTCGTGCGCTGCGCTTCGTCGAGAATGCCCTGCACATAGGCCGACGCGAGCCCTTTATCCTCCTCGCACCATTCGTCGAGCTGTTTGCCGGTAACGACGTGTCCGATGACGGGTGCGGGCTTTTCTGATTCTTCATCGCTCAATGCGATCTGGGGTATGAGAAGAAGGAACGCTGCAAGGAAGGGCAAAAGCCGCATTCGACGACCTACATCATTGAAGAGAGACTGGCAGCCAGAAAAACCACTAGCGGCAATGACGTTGCCACGAAAAGCACGAGAGAGACAGGCATCCAGTCACCTTCTATTGAAATTTAATCTTAACCCGAATGGCTTCGGGCCGGAAGGTCGATCAGTCGCCAGGTTCAGGCGGTCCAATATCGTCAAGCGTGGTCTTGGGAGGTTAACATTTTCCTAATAAGCGTTCCGTCCTGGGGCACCTTCTGATCCGCAGCCGACGAGACGGCGGCTGCGGTTGCGACTCATTTCGTAGATGGAGATCTTACATCGGTCGGCATTTGCGTGACATCACAAGATGCGAGCATATGGCCGAAGCTATGATGTTTCCGTCTGAATAAGCAGATTGTTGTTCATCGACGACGCATCGGCACGAATCTCGGCGCCTGTTGCAGCGATGCCTTGAAAGCGCGGCCGCAGGCGATTAAGACACGCGTATAGCACTGAAGCAAAGCCGGCCCGATAAAGGCGCAAGAGGATATGATGGATTTCGAAGCAGCACGCGTGAAGATGGTCGAGAACCAGATCCGTACGACGGATGTCACCTCCCATTCCGTGTTGAATGCATTTTTCGCGGTGCCGCGCGAAAATTTCGTGCCGGAGAAGTCGAAGCTCCTGGCCTATGTTGATTGCGATATCGAGGTCGCGCCGGCTTCGGCTGGCAAGCCCGGTCGTTTCCTGATGGAAGCCTCGCCGCTGGCCAAGCTTCTGCAGCTCGGCGCCATTACCAAGGAAGACAAGGTCCTCGATGTCGGTTGCGGCACGGGATACGTCTCCGCGGTCCTGTCGCTTGTCGCCGACAAGGTCGTAGCGCTCGAGTCCGATGAGGATCTGGCGGCCCAGGCAAAGACTAATCTTGCTGCGCTCGGCTATGAAAACATCACTGTCGTCACCGGCGATCTCGAAAAAGGCCATGCCGGCAACGGGCCTTATGACGTTATTTTCCTGAACGGCTCGATCGAGCAGTTGCCGCAGGCGCTGCTGGACCAGCTCAGCGAAGACGGCCGTCTGATCACTGTACTTGGCTACGGCCATGCGGCACGCGCCACCGTTTTCATGCGCGAGCGCGGCGCCTTCTCGGAAAACGTATTCTTCAACGCCTCGATCAAGCCGTTGCCAGGCTTTGCCAAGGCTAGGGAATTCGTATTCTGATCCTTCGACACGGTTGAGGATTGCATTCGGCAGGCGTCTTCGGGCGCCTGTTTTTTATTGTCCCGGCCTGTGGCAGAATCAATCTCATCGAAGCGATTCGCAGCAATCGTTACAAAACTGTGCATCACCGGGTTTAGTGCTTTCCGGGTGATTTTTTTCCCGAGGACAGTCATCTAGGGTGACCCTGATTCGGGTGCCCGCCCTTGCGGGTTTCCGGTCGCTGAATATGGGAAAACGGGGATGAATATGGCTCAGCCAAATGTAGTGCGTGAACCGTCCATGGAAGAGATCCTGGCGTCGATCCGCCGGATCATCGAAAGCAACGAGCCTGGCAGCGCCAAGTCGGTGCCACAGACCCATTTTGCCGCCGATCGCGATGACGATATTCAGCTGACTGTCGACGAAGAGTTTGCCGCCGCCGATCGCGCCCGGGCAGCTGGTCAGGATCCGCGCTTCGTTGCCGCAAACTCGCAAGTCCCCGTTGCCGAGCCGGAAAGCGCGAACCGTGGTCTGTCGCTGGCCGATGTCGCCGCGCGTGTTCGCGCAGCTTCCGAGCGTAATGCTGCCATGCTGAGCGCCGGACGTGAATTGCCCCAGCCGCGCGAGCTGCCACCGGCCATGGCCGCACGTCTTGCGGAAGTCCGGGTTGAGCCGGTTGTCGATTATCCGTTGCGAAACATGATTCCCGATGTTGCCCAGCCGGCGGCCGAAGCGCAGCCGGTGGTCGAGATCGAACCCGAAATTACCGAGATGATGCTGCGCGAAGCCGTTGCTGCTCCGCAAATGGCGGCACCGGCACCAGTGGAAGCGCCAGTCTTTCATGCGCCGGAAGCGCAGCGGCCTGTCACTGAAAAGGCTGAGGCTGTTCTCGAACAGCCCGAGGCTGCGCTTGCTCCCATGCAGTCCGTATCCTCATCGCCGCTGATGTCGGAAGTCGCCGGTGCGCAGGTCTCCCGTTCGTTTGAGGAGCTGGCGGCTATCGTTGATGGCGGTCCGCGCCGTTCCCTCGACGAGCTGGCACAGGAGATGCTGCGACCGATGCTGCAGGAATGGCTCGATGACAATCTTCCGACCCTTGTCGAACGCCTCGTGCGGGAAGAAATCGAACGAGTGGCCCGCGGCCCGCGCCGCTGACAGCCTGAGCTTCGGGTAACCGATCCGCCGCTCCGGGCTCCGGGGCGGCTTTTTTATTGACTTGCCCACAGCCATCCTTATTTACAACTCGCATCACGTTATCCTCTAGATCCGGTCCAAAAATGCTCGACAAAACATATGATTCCGCCACAGTCGAACCGAAGATCGCCCAAAAATGGGATGAGGCCGACGCTTTTCGCGCCGGCGCGAACGCCAAGCCGGGCGCCGAAACCTTCACGATCGTTATTCCGCCACCGAACGTGACCGGTTCGCTGCACATGGGCCATGCGCTGAACAACACGCTGCAGGACATCATGGTGCGCTTCGAGCGCATGCGCGGCAAGGACGTGCTCTGGCAACCAGGCATGGACCATGCCGGCATCGCTACCCAGATGGTCGTCGAGCGTCGTCTCGCCGAACGTCAGCAGCCGGATCGCCGCACGATGGGCCGCGAAGCCTTCATCGAAAAGATCTGGGAATGGAAAGCCGAATCGGGCGGTCTGATCTTCAACCAGTTGAAGCGCCTCGGCGCATCCTGCGACTGGTCGCGCGAGCGCTTCACGATGGACGAGGGCCTGTCCCAGGCCGTTCTCGAAGTCTTCGTCACGCTCTACAAGGAAGGTTTGATCTACAAGGACAAGCGC
Source organism: Rhizobium sp. ASV20 (assembly GCF_016429015.1). Taxonomy (GTDB): domain Bacteria; phylum Pseudomonadota; class Alphaproteobacteria; order Rhizobiales; family Rhizobiaceae; genus Rhizobium. The sequence continues at coordinate 363 of NZ_JAELTU010000176.1, read as the reverse complement.
CTCGTCAATTGGGACCCGAAGCTCTTGACGGCCATCTCCGATATGGAGGTCGAGCAGCATGAGATGAAGGGCAACCTTTGGCACCTTCGCTATCCGCTGGAGCCGGGCGTTACCTATCAATACCCGATCGCTTTCGACGAGGAAGGCAAGCCGACCGAATTCGAGACGCGCGATTACATTGTCGTTGCAACGACGCGCCCGGAAACGATGCTCGGCGATACCGGCATTGCGGTCAATCCGGAAGACGAGCGTTATCGCGGCATTGTCGGCAAGCATGTCATCCTGCCGATCGTCGGGCGTCGCATTCCGATCGTCGCCGATTCCTATGCCGATCCGACCGCCGGCACGGGCGCGGTGAAGATC
>NZ_JAELTU010001061.1 GCF_016429015.1 Rhizobium sp. ASV20 | reverse complement strand
GGCTCTTTACCGTCGCAGCTTGCAGTGGTTTGAAACCTACCCCTGACGGTCGGTTTCGAGGGGCCTACCCTCATCTTCCATGCAGCTCGGCTCCCACATTACTGCGGGTGCCTCGCGGCACACCCTCGTCCAGATGCCAGATATCTTTACGCGAAGGCTTCTTCCTACGCAGCTGCTTGGCATAAGCCGCCCCGAATTTGCGGCTCCATCGCCGTATCGTTTCATAAGACACGACGATGCCACGCTCCAG
>NZ_JAELTU010000175.1 GCF_016429015.1 Rhizobium sp. ASV20 | reverse complement strand
GGTTGCCGTCTCCTTCTTCATGCAGATCCTGGACGGCACTATCGTCACCACGTCGCTGCCGCAGATGGCGAAAACCTTCGGCGTTGAACCGGTGTCGATGAGCATCGGCATCACTGTCTACCTCCTGACCATGGCCGCGTTTGTGCCGCTGGCGGGCTGGGCGGGCGATCGATACGGCGCGCGGCGCGTGTTTCTGGCGTCGATCACCATCTTCACCGTGGCGTCGCTGTTCTGCGGCCTTTCGAGTAGTCTGGCGGAGTTCATCATTGCCCGCGCAGTCCAGGGTGTCGGCAGCGCGCTGATGACGCCCGTGGGGCGTATTATCGTGCTGAAAAGCGCGCGCAAATCCGATCTCGTTCATGCGATGTCGATGATCACCTGGCCGGCGCTGACGGCGCCTGTCATCGGCCCGGTGCTCGGCAGTTTCATCACCACCTATCTCAATTGGCACTGGAACTTCCTGATCAATATCCCGATCGGCATTATCGGTCTCGGCCTCGTGCTGCGCTTCGTGCCGGATCAACGGGAGGAAAAGGTCGCGCGGCTTGACCTCCTCGGCTTCGTGCAATCGGCAGCGGGGCTGACCTTCCTGCTCGCCGGCCTGGAATTCGTGGTTCAGGGCACGACGGGATTGGCACCGAGCATCGGCCTCATTGCCGCCGGCGTGGTCTTCTCCGTCATCGCCACCCGGCATTTCATGAAGGTCGATGCGCCCTTGCTCGATCTCTCCGCCTTCAAGGTGCAGACCTTCGCCATGTCGACGCTTTCGGCCGGCACGGCGAGCCGCGTCGCGATCAATGCCACGCCGTTCCTGATCCCGCTGCTTTTCCAGGTTGGGTTCGGGCGTACAGCGATCGATGCCGGCACTTACCTGCTGTTCTATTTCGCCGGCAATCTCGGCATGAAGGCAATCACGACGCAGATGTTGAGGATCTTCGGCTTCCGCAACGTGCTTGTCGTCAACGGCCTGATTTCATCAGCCAGCATCGGCGCATGCGGATTCCTGTCGCCGTCGACACCCGATTTGCTGATATATTGCCTGCTATTTATCGCCGGCCTGTCGCGGTCGATGAATTTCACCGCGCTGAACACGCTCGGCTTTGCCGATATTCATCCCGCGCAACGCAGTTCGGCCTCCACCCTCTCAAGCATGTTGCAGCAGGTCTCGTTGCTGCTTGGCGTTGCGGTTGCTGCCGCTGTGCTCAATCTCTCGCGCACGATTCATGGTGGGGAAACACTTTCGCTGGGCGATTTCCGCTGGGCTTTCCTCGTGGTTGGCCTTATCGGTGCCATCTCCGCGTTGCGCTTTGTCAGCCTACCCCACGATGCTGGCGCCGAGGTGTCGCGGCACAAGATGAAAGCGTCATCAAAACCTTAAAAGTCTTAACGATATTGACAGGCAAGCCGCTGTAAATTCACTTGTCAGTTCCCATATGTGTGGGGCCTCAACTCCTACAGGAGCCAGTCTTATGCTGCTCAAAACTCTCGCTATCTCCGCTCTCGTCATCGGCATGTCCAGCGCCGCCATGGCCGAGCAGGTGCACAAGCATCGCCCCAAGAACCTCAAGGTCGAGGCAATTCAGACCGATGTCGATAACGTCGACCATTCGAAGGATGCGATCCTTCCGGACGGCAGGATCAACACCGACCCGTCGGTCACCGGCCCGATCCGCGCCGGCGACTCCATGTCCCGCCTGCAATGCGCTGCTGCTCCGAATTCAGTCGGCGTGCGCTCGACATTTGCAGCAGGTCCGTCGTCGCTTTGCCCATAACGGCTTGCTGGATCGAGCGGTCTCAAACCAGCTCGATATCAGTCTGAGCGAACCGGCCGCTTTTCGACAATAGCGGCTGGCGATAATAGCGAGCGCAGGCGTAAGTCATGCAATCGTCGAGGCTGAGGCGGGCTGGGTGGTCGCCTTGGCCGTAACGCTCATATGTCTCTGCCGCTATGAAGGCCGCGCGGGGCGGTACGGCAAGCAGCTGAATATTCATGAGTTGCAGGAAGGTGCGTACGGCTTCTCCCGCCTCCGCGGGTGAAAGTTCAAGCGTTGCCGAGATCGCGATTGACGCATGCATTGCTTCCGCCGGCGATGTCATTCTCGCTGTTGCCAGTTGCATTCGGTTGGCAAAGCCGCGCGCATCCTCCTCATTCGTCATCATTGCCGACAGGACCGAGGCGTCGATAAACATCAGGCGCTTCCTTCCCTGCCGTCGTTTCCGCTTTTGGCAGTCGCCTTCTGACGGAGATTGCGGCAGAAGGCTACGGCGACCTCGGCAAGGGCCGGCTTGGTCAGCTCTTCATCCAAGGCCTTCTGCAAGGCGAGCCTCACGGCTTCGGTCTTGGTCGGACTTTTCGTCAGTGCCTGGTAGCGTCGCGCCAGGCGGTCGATAGCATCGTCTTTGATGTAAAGGGGCATGGGATATCCGTTTTCAATCTCGCGATATCCTTAGGCGATGTTATCCGGAACGGCAATCTGTCGTGACAGCCTAGCCTGCTCTTGGACCTCTCATTCCAGCCTTTTCTCCGCTGGCGTGGATGGTTGACCTGAGAGGCATAGACGTACAGTCGGACTTCATCCCTCCGACAATTCCTCGAGGATCGGACAGTCAGGCCGTGCATTGCCGTGGCAGGCATGGACGAGTTGCTCCAACGTGTGGCGCAGCTCCGTCAGTTCGCGGATCTTGCGGTCGATCTCGACAAGCTTCGTGCTCGCCATGTCCTTGACGTCGGCGCTGGCACGGCTTTTGTCTTCGTAGAGTGCCAGCAACTGCCGGCATTCCTCGACCGAGAATCCGAGGCTGCGCGAGCGATGCAGGAAGCGCAGCTTGTGCACGTCATCGGCGCCATAGTCGCGATAGCCGTTGTCGCTGCGATCAGGGCGGATGAGGCCGATATCTTCATAGTAGCGGATCGTTTTGGCCGGCAGGCCCGAACGGCCGGATGCTTCACCGATATTCATCTGCTTCTCCTTGAAGCGGCCCGGCGTCTTAAGGAACCGCCGAGCCCTCTACTTTTCTCGATGCCATTCCCGGGAGAGCCGCGCTGCGGCCTCCCGGGATTATTCTCACTTGGCCAATCGCAGCCTCAGCGCATTGGCGATGACCGAGACCGAGGACAGGCTCATCGCAGCCGCTGCGATCATCGGCGACAGAAGCAGGCCGAAGACCGGGTAGAGCACGCCGGCTGCCAGCGGAACGCCGAGCGCGTTGTAGCCGAAGGCGAAGGCGAGGTTCTGCCTGATGTTGCGGATGGTCGCTTCCGACAGGCGGCGTGCCCGGACGATGCCGTTGAGGTCGCCCTTCACCAGCGTGATGCCGGCACTTTCCATGGCGACATCGGCGCCCGTGCCCATGGCTATGCCGACATCGGCAGAGGCGAGTGCGGGAGCGTCGTTGACGCCGTCGCCGGCCATGGCAACGATGTGACCCTTGGCCCGCAATTCATCGATCAGCGCCTTCTTGCCTTCCGGCAACATGTCGGCTCGCACCTCGTCAATGCCGAGCTGCTTGGCGACGGCGGCGGCTGTCTTGCCGTTGTCGCCGGTTGCCATGACGATCTTCAGGCCGCTCTCGTGCAATGCCTTGATCGCGGCTGCCGTGGTTGGCTTGATCCGGTCGGCAACGGCGACGAGGCCTGCCAGCCTGTTGTCGATGGCGACGAACATTACGGTTTTGCCCTCGCCACGCAGGCGTTCCGTCTCGGCCTTCAGCGCTTCCGTGGAAACGCCAAGATCAGCCATCATCGCGGCGTTGCCGAGCGCGATCGCCGTATTGCCGGCATTGCCTCTTACGCCTTTGCCCGTTACCGCCGAGAAACCGGAGATTTCGACGAAATGTGCTCCACGATCCTCGGCACCGGCAACGATAGCCTCGGCAAGCGGATGTTCCGAACCCCGTTCAAGGCTGGCGGCGAGCGACAGCAGCCGCGCTTGCTCGATACCGTCGACGGTGGCGATGTCAGTCAGATTGGGCTTGCCTTCGGTAAGCGTGCCCGTCTTGTCGACGATCAGCGTGTCGACCTTGGCGAAGCGTTCCAGCGCTTCGGCGTCGCGCACCAGCACGCCTTCCTGCGCACCACGGCCAGTGGCGATCATGATGGACATGGGGGTCGCCAGCCCAAGCGCACAGGGGCAGGCAATGATCAGCACTGCGACGGCGGCGAGCAGCGCATGGGCAAGCCGCGGCTCCGGGCCGACGAAGGCCCATACGGCGAAGGCGATGATTGCGGCCGCGACGACGGCGGGTACGAAAACGGCGGAGACGCGATCGACCATGGTCTGGATGGGCGCGCGAGAGCGCTGTGCCTTGGCGACGAGTTCGACGATGCGCGACAGCGTCGTTTCGGCGCCGACCTTCTCGGCCTGCATGATGAGTGCGCCGTTCTTGTTGATCGTGCCGCCGGTCAAGGCATCGCCCTTTACCTTTTCGACCGGCAGGGGCTCGCCCGTGATCATCGATTCATCGATGGTGGACTGCCCCTCGATGACGGAACCGTCTACCGGAACGCGCTCGCCGGGACGCACACGCAGCCGATCTCCAGCCTGGATCTCGTCGACAGGCACATCGTTTTCGCTCCCATCGGCACCGATGCGGCGAGCCGTCTTCGGCGCCAGATCGAGCAGGGCGCGAATGGCGGAACCCGTGCGTTCCCGGGCCTTCAGCTCCAGCACCTGTCCGACGAAAACAAGCGCAATGATGACCGAAGCCGCTTCGAAATACACAGGCACGCTTTCGCCATGTCCACGGAAACTCATCGGGAACAGGCCCGGCGCCAGCGTGGCAACGATGCTATAGAGATAGGCGGCGCCAACGCCGAGGCCGATCAGCGTCCACATGTTGGGGCTGCGATTGACGAGAGAGTTCCAGGCGCGTCGGAAGAAGGGCAGGGCAGCCCACAGCACGACCGGGGTCGCCAGCACCAGCTCGACCCAGGTGGCGGTCGGTTCGCCGATCCAGTCGCGCACGGGGAGACCGATCATCGGGCCCATGCTGATGACAAGCAAGGGCAGCGACAAAGCGGCGCTGATCCAGAGCCTGTGCTTGAAGTCGACCAGTTCCGGGTTCGGCCCCTCGTCGGTGGCGGGCACGCCCATGGGCTCCAGCGCCATCCCGCATTTCGGGCAATCGGCCGGATGGTCGCTGACGACTTCGGGATGCATCGGGCATGTATAGAGCGTGCCCTTCGGCACCGGCTTTGGGGCAGGTCTGTTGCCGTTCAGATAGGCTGACGGGTCAGCCTCGAATTTCGTCTTGCAGCCTGCCGAGCAGAAATAGAATTTTTCGCCTTCGTGTTTCAGGAAATGACGCGCGGTGGCGCGGTCGACCGACATGCCGCAGGTCGGGTCCTTCGCGGTGAGGTAGCTCTCAGGTGCAGCCTCGAACTTCATGCGGCAACCGTTGCAGCAGAAGTGAAATGTGCGGCCCTCGTAATCCACCGACGGCTTGCCGGCATTCGGATCGACCGTCATACCGCAAACGGGATCGCGCGTTACCGCCTCCTGCGGCTGGCCGCCGTGGTCGTGATGGTGATGGTGATCGTGGCCGTGATGCCTGTGATCTTGTTCGTCATGCAATGACATATCAAACTCCATTGCCCCGAAAGGGAGCGTTGGATGAGGTTATGAACCTTCCTGTTACTGGAAGGTCAAGGCTTAAAATAGGAATTATCGTCCACAGTTCACAGGGGCCTCATTCTATCTTGCCGCGTGCGGCGATGATAGGTTCCGTAAGATCGATTCAATGATGCGATTCCAATGCGATACGATGTGACCAAACTCCCGCTTCCGACACTTCTGCCAACCATCGTCAAGGCTGAAGACATGTTGGCGCGGCTGGACGAACGTGTGCTGCGGCATGCCGTGGGGGAAGGCTTTCGCGAGCGCGGGCATTTCTTCGATGCGGCGGGCGCGCTTTGGGTTGGTGGAGAGCTGGTGCATATCGAGGATCTCGTGTTGCACGATGCGCGCATGGATGCGCGTGCGCCGACGCATGAGCTGACTATTGCCCATGCGGTGCTGCGGGTCAGGCGCCGCCTTTGGAATGCCGACCCTGCATGGGGGTTGGATGCGGTCGGTCTTGCCGTCCTGCGCGGCGATGCCGGAGACGCCGAGGATGTTGTCACGCGGCGCCCGATCTTGTCGGAGACCACCACGGAGGAACTGCAGGAAGAGGACGAAGAGGAAGATTTTGGCGTCGATTTTGCCGAGATCGACGCCATTCTCGCCCGATCGGAAAAGATCCTGAGCGGCGGGACACTCGAGGCGAGGCCGGAGACGATTAACGACCCGCTCGCCCTCGTGCATGATGAAGATTGGGACGAGGACGAACGCCTGGAAAGCTGGCGTTCGGTCATTCGCGATGCCGATCTCTTGCCGCCCGTTCTCGGCGCGGCGGTGCTCTTCGACGCATGGGAGCGGATAGAGCCGCTGCGGCGGCAACATTGGCTCGGCGGTGTGCTGGTCAGCGCCTATTTGCGCAGTCGCGGCAAGGTGACTTCACATCTTTTCTGCCTGAATGTCGGCCTGAAGGCCGTGCGGCATGACCGTCGACGCGCATCGGATCGCATCACGCGCCTGACGGCATTTCTGGAAGCCATGGTGCATGCGGCGGATTCGGGCCTCAAGGAACTCGATCGGCTTTCGCTTGCCAAACTGCAGATGGAACTGCGCCTCAAGGACCGGCGCTCTAGCAGCAGTCTGCCGGAGGTGATCGATATCGTGCTGTCACGGCCGATCGTTTCGGCAAAGATGATCGCCCGGCATGTCGGCGTGACACCCAGAGGCGCACTCAATCTGGTCAGTGAGCTTGGCCTGCGCGAGATGACGGGCCGCGGACGGTATCGCGGTTGGGGGGTGCTCTGACGCCTGGCGGCAACAGCAACTTGCATCGGCAGCGAGCGTTTGCGGCTACAACCCTGATTTTATGTAATGTGACAATTTATTTCGCTAAGTCGCCGCAAAAATGGACAAAATTTAATGGCTATACCAAATTCCTAAGCGACACGATGCAAGCTAGAGTCGCGCCATAGGATTGCGGCTGATCGTCGATCGCCGAAGGCTTTGAAGGAAGGTGGACTGATGCCTCGTGCATTTCGGGTCGTAATGTCTTTGGCGGTGATTGGCGCGGTGGGATATGGCGCCTATGCGACCCGTGATCTCTGGCTCGCCAGCGCTGAACGGATGCTGGGCTTCCAGAGTGCCTCGGTACCTGCTCAGCAAGCCCAGGGCGAACGTCGCGGCGGCCAAGGGCAAGGCAGTGGCGGTGGCAGACGGCGCGGCGCGGGGCAGTTCAGCGGTCCGGTTCCGGTGCTGGCCGCCAATGCGACGACGGCCGACGTTCCCGTCTACATCAACGGCGTCGGCTCGGTGAAAGCTCTGAATACGGTGACGGTGCGAGCCCAGGTCAGCGGACGAATAGTGGAAATCGACTTCGTCGAGGGCCAGGATATCAAGAAGGGCGACGTCATCGCCCGCATCGACGATTCCGTCTACAAGGCGCAGCTCGATCAGGCGGTTGCCAAGAAAGCGCAGGATGAAGCGCTCCTGGCTGGCGCCCAACGCGATCTTGCCCGCTACCAGCTGATGGTGAAGAGCGCTTCGGGTACGCAGCAGCAGGTCGACACGCAGCTATCGCTGGTGGCGCAATATACGGCCCAGGTCCAGGCTGATGGCGCGGCGATAGAAAGCGCGCAGGCCACGCTCGACTATACGACCGTCAAGGCCGCCATCGACGGACGAACCGGCATCCGCAATGTCGATGTCGGCAACCTCGTCAGCTCGTCCGATGCGACCGGCATCGTGACCCTGTCGCAAATCAAGCCGATTTCCCTGCTGTTTTCCATTCCGCAGCAGCAGCTTGCGCGCGTCAATGCCGCAAGCGCTGCCGGAACGCTTGCCGTTCAGGCAATGGACAATGATGGCCAGACGGTTGTCGATAACGGCACGCTGGCCGTGGTCGACAACCAGGTCGATCCGACGACGGGCACGGTCAAGCTGAAGGCGAATTTTCCGAACGAGAAGCTGGCGCTTTGGCCCGGCGCCTTCGTCAATGCCCGCCTGCTTGTAGAGACGCTGAAGGGCGTGACAGTCATTCCAAGCGCTGCCGTCCAGCGTGGGCCGAACGGCACATTCGTCTATATCATCAATTCCGAACAGACCGTGGCCATGAAGTCGGTCAAGGTGCGGCAGCAGGACGATACGCTTGCCGTTATCGCCGATGGCGTTTCTGCGGGTGACAAGGTGGTGACAACCGGTTTCGCGCGGCTTCAGGACGGCGCGAAAATCCAGATTTCGACAAGCCCGGATCAGGCGACGCCGAATGCGCCGGCAGCGACCGACCAGGGGCAGCCCGTCGCGGAGAACGATGCGCAGGGCAGTCAGGGTAATGGTAGCAATGCCGGTGGTGGCGGCCAACAGCATCATCGTCACAACGGCCAGGGTGGCAAGAATGGCCATGGCGGCAAAAACGCTAATGGCGGTAATGCCGGCCAGGATGGTCAGAACGGCAATGCCCAGCCCGCTGCCAGCGCCGGCCAGGGTGCAGACACCGGAGCGAGCACCGCGCCCGGCAATTCCTCCGCAACGCCGACACAGCAACAATGAACGTCTCGTCGCTCTTCATCTCCCGGCCCATCGCCACCTCGCTTCTCGGCGTCGCGGTTCTTCTGGGCGGCATTCTCGGTTTTCTGTTCCTGCCGGTCGCGCCGCTGCCGCAGGTGGATTTTCCGACGATCCAGGTGACGACGCAGCTTCCGGGAGCTGATCCCGATACGATGGCGGCCTTGGTGACGGCGCCTCTTGAGCGTCCGCTCGGGCAGATTCCGTCGCTGGCTTCCATGACATCGTCCAGCGCCTTCGGCATCAGCCAGATCACCCTTCAGTTCGACCTCGGTCGCGACATCGATGGCGCCGCGCAGGATGTGCAGGCGGCAATCAACGCTGCCGGCTCGACCCTGCCGCGCACGCTTCCCTATCCGCCGACCTACTCGAAGGTGAACCCGGCCGACACCCCGATCGTGACGCTGGCCCTGCATTCTGACAGTTATTCGATCCGCGAACTCAGCGACTTTGCAGACACGATGATGGCGCAGCGGCTGAGCGAGGTTTCCGGCGTCGGCAATGTCAGCATTCAGGGCGGCGTCAAGCCGGCGATTCGCATTCAGGTCGATCTGCCGCGTCTTGCTTCCTATGGTCTCGCCTTGGAGGATATTCGTTCGGCCATCACCAATGCCAGCGTTGCCGGCGCCAAGGGTGCGCTTGACGGCACGCAGCAGAGTTTCACGCTCGCCGCCAATGACCAGATCGTCGACCCGAACATCTATAAGTCCGTCATCCTCGCCTATCGCAACAGCGCCCCGGTGCAGCTGAAGGATGTCGCGACCGTAGTTGAAGGGCTGGAGAACAATCGTGTTGGTGCCTGGTATCAGGGAAAGCCCGCTGTTATTCTCGACATCATGCGCCAGCCGGGCGCCAACGTCATCCAGACGGTCGAGAATGTTCTGCTTCAGCTTCCAAAGCTGAAGCAGGCCATGCCGGCCGGCGTTTCCCTCGATATCGTCAACGACCGCACCGAAACCATCCGGGCCTCGATCCATGACGTGCAATGGACGCTGGTCATCAGTATCGGCCTCGTGATCCTCGTGGTGCTGCTCTTCCTGCGGACGATGACGGCGACCTTTATTGCCGGCGTCGCCCTGCCGTTGTCGCTGATCGCGACTTTCGGCGTCATGTGGTTCGCCGGTTTCAGCCTCGACAATCTCTCGCTGATGGCACTGACCATCGGAACAGGCTTCGTCGTCGACGACGCCATTGTGATGATTGAGAATATCGCCCGTCACATCGAAGAGGGTGAAAATCCGATGCAGGCGGCCTTGAAAGGTGCCGGCGAGATCGGGTTCACGATCATTTCGTTGACGGTCTCGCTGGTGGCGGTGTTCATTCCGCTGCTGTTCATGACCGGCATCGTCGGCCGCATGTTCCGTGAATTCGCGTTGACGTTGACCATTGCCGTGGTCGTATCGGCCGTCGTGTCGCTAACCCTGACGCCAATGATGTGCGCCCGCATCCTGCGCAAGCCCAAGGAGCGCCAAGGCGGCCTTCTGGCCGGCGCCGACCGCTTTACGGACTGGATGATCGAAGGCTATCGACGCAGCCTCGTCTGGGCCGTGGATCGCAGCACGCTCATGCTGCTGATCACGGTCGTGACCCTGGCTGCGACGATCGCGCTCTATGTAGCCATTCCCAAAGGATTCCTGCCGGCGCAGGACACCGGCCTCATCACCGCGGTCATCGAGGCGGAGCCGACAACCTCCTTCGAGACCATGAAGCAGATCCAGGCATCGGTGACCGACCGGTTGCGCAAGGACCCTGATGTAACCGGCGTTGTTGCTGTCATCGGCGCCAGCGCCAGCAATCTGACGCTCAACACGGGCAATCTCAGTCTGGTGCTGAAGCCGCGCAACCAGCGCAACGTTTCCGCCGATCAGATCATCGAACGGATGCGCGACGAAGTCGCCGGCATGCCAGGCATCCACGTGACCTTCCAGAGCGTACGCGACATTTCGATCAGCACACGGGCCAGCCGCGCACCCTATCAATATACGTTGACGGGTACGGATACGAATACGGTGGTCGACTGGTCGCAGAAGCTTGCCAAGCGGCTGCAGGAAAGCCCGAAGCTCATGGATGTCGCCTCCGAGGTCGAGATGGGCGGCGGCCGTATCTTCGTCGATGTCGATCGCGAGACGGCTTCGCGGCTCGGCGTATCGATGCAGGCCGTGAACGATACGCTGAACGATGCTTTCGGTCAGCGCCAGATCGCCACCATCTACGGACAGGCCAACCAGTATCGCGTCATCCTGGAAGCTGCGCCGCAATATCAATCGGATCCGAAGTCGCTCGACAAGCTCTATGTCGCTGGTGCCAGCGACACGCAGGTGCCGCTCAACGCCTTCACAACGGCAACCTTCACGACCGCGCCGCTGGTCATCAGTCATGACGAGCAGTTCCCGGCCGTAACGATCAGCTTCGATCTCGCCAATGGCGCTTCTCTCAGCGACGCGGTGGCCGAGATCAAAGCGGCGGAGCAGGACATCGGCGTGCCCGACAACATTCAGCGCAAATATTCGGGCGATGCCGAAGAGTTCGCCTCCTCGCTCGCTGGGGAGCCCTGGCTGATCCTTGCCGCTGTGGTGACGATCTACATCGTGCTCGGCCTGCTCTACGAAAGCGCGGTCCATCCGGTGACCATCCTGTCGACGCTGCCTTCGGCCGGTGTCGGAGCGTTGCTGGCGCTGATGCTGTTCGGGCAGGATCTGTCGATCATCGCCCTGATCGGGATCGTGCTGCTGATGGGTATCGTCAAGAAGAACGCGATCATGATGATCGACTTCGCGCTGGAAGCCGAACGCAAAGAAGGGTTGGAGCCGCGCGAGGCCATCTTGAAGGCCTCGATCCTGCGTTTCCGACCGATCATGATGACGACGCTGGCGGCACTCTTCGGCGCCCTGCCGCTTGCGCTGGCACAGGGCACGGGTGCGGAGCTGCGTATCCCGCTCGGGATCACCATCATCGGCGGCCTCGTTCTGTCGCAGCTGCTGACGCTCTATACGACTCCGGTGATCTATCTCGCCTTCGAGCGCCTGCGCGCCCGCGTGGTTGGCCGCACGAGCGGAACGCCCAGCCCCGAGATGAATGAAATGGCGGGTGGCGAGACATGAATATCTCCGAGCCGTTCGTCAAACGCCCGGTTGGGACGACGCTTCTGGCGATCGGATTGATGATTCTCGGCTTCGTCGCCTATCGCTTCCTGCCCGTTGCGAGCCTGCCGACGGTGGATCTGCCGACGATCGTTGTCTCCTCGAGCAGACCTGGCGCAGATCCCGCCAGCATGGCGGCGAGCGTCGCGGCTCCTCTGGAACGGCATTTGGGCACGATTGCCGGCGTCACGCAGCTGACTTCGGTCAGCTCGCTCGGCTCGAGCACCATCATCGTGCAATTCGATCTCTCGCGCAGCGTCGATGGCGCGGCGCAGGACGTGCAGGCTGCACTGAACGCTGCTGCGACGGACTTGCCGGGCGATCTCCCGACCCTGCCGTCGTTCCGCAAGATCAACCCCGCCGCCGCTCCGGTGATCATCCTGGCGCTGACATCGGACAATGTCGCGCCGAGCGCGATCTATGATGCAGCCGATACCGTGGTCGTTCAGCGTATCTCGCAGGTGGATGGTGTCGGCGGCGTAACGGTCAGCGGCGCCGATCAGCCCGCGGTTCGTGTCCGGCTCAACCCTGACCGTCTCTCGGCCATGGGTCTGTCGCTCGATGCCGTCCGCACGGCGATCGTCAATGCCAACGTGCTCGGTCCCGTAGGTTCCATAGATGGCAGCGGCGGGGCGTTCTCCATCGCCGTGAACGGCCAATTGCGTACGCCGGAAGCCTACGGCAGGATCGTCATACAGAGCGGTGACGGCACTGCCGTCCGACTCTCGGATATCGCGACCGTTGAGCCGGGCGTGCGCAACAGCCGCTCGGATGCCTGGTTTGACGGAAAGCCGGCCGTGCTGCTCAACATCACCAAAGAGGCGGATGCGAACGTCATTGCAACGGTTGACGGCGTCAAGCAGCTGATCCCGGAACTGCAGCGGCTCATCCCGGCCGGTGTCAAGATTGATGTGCTGTCCGACCGGACCACGACAATCCACGCCAGCGTCAACGACATGCAGTGGACGCTGCTCGCCACCATCTGCCTGGTGATGGCCGTGGTCTTCGTCTTCCTGCGGCGTGCGACACCGACCTTTGCCGCCGGCGTCACTGTGCCGCTATCCTTGGCCGGAACGCTCGCCGCGATGTGGCTCTTCGGGTTGTCGATCGACAATCTTTCTCTCATGGCGCTCGCCGTCTCGGTGGGTTTCGTCGTCGACGATGCCATCGTCATGATCGAGAACATCTATGCCAATCTCGAAACCGGCATGAAGCCGATGAAGGCGGCGCTCGAAGGTGCCAAGCAGATCGGCTTCACGGTCGTTTCCATCAGCCTCTCCTTGCTCGCCGCCTTCATTCCGCTGTTCTTCATGGGCGGCATTGTCGGCCGCTTCTTCCAGACGTTTTCACTGACGCTCGGATTTACGATCGTCGTGTCGACGCTAGTGTCGCTGACGCTCACGCCGATGATCTGCGGCCATCGGCTCCGTCCGCACGATATCGATGCCAAGCCGGGCCGGTTCGGCCGGATCGTCGAGGGTACGCTTAACGCAATGATCGATTTTTACGGCCGTACCTTGAAAGCGATGCTGCATCATCGCTTTCTGTCGGTGCTCGTGATCATCGCCTGCGTCGTCATGTCGGCCTATCTTTACGTCAAGGTGCCGAAGGGCTTCATTCCGCAAGACGATACCGGCTTCATCCAGGGCGGGACGCAGGCCGCGACGGACATCTCCTATCCGGCCATGGTCAAATTGCAGCAGCAGGCGGCAGATATCGTCGCTCAGGATCCGGCGGTGTCCGGCCTGGGATCCTCTGTGGGTGGCGGTGGCTTTTCCAGTTCCGTCAACCGCGGGCAGCTCTACATCTCACTCAAGCCGGAATCGGAACGGGCGCCGACAGCCGAAATCATCGACCGGCTCCGCAAGCAGCTCATGGCTGTCCCGGGGGTCAGCACATTCCTGTTCTCGCCGGGTGATATTCGAGCTGGCGCACGCCAGTCCCAATCGCAATATCAGTTCACGGTCTGGGGCGCGAACTACGATGAGCTCGTGGAATGGGCACCGAAGGTGATGGAGCGGCTTCAGGCCGTTCCGGGCCTGACCGATGTTGCAACGGACAGGCAGCCCAATGGCTTGCAGGCGACCGTGAATATCGACCGAAGCCTGGCCTCGCAACTCGGCGTCAGCATCCAATCCATCGACGCTGCGCTGAACAATGCCTTCGCGCAGCGGCAGATCTCGACGATCTACACCCAGCGCAATCAGTATCGTGTCGTGCTGGAGGCGGATCCGAACTATGCCCTCGATCCGCACGACATCTCTAAACTTTACGTGCCGGCCTCGGGCGGCACGCAGGTGCCACTCAGCGCCGTTGCCTCGATCGACCGGACGCTCGCGCCGCTCGTGGTCAATCACCAGGGGCAATATCCGTCCGTCACCATCTCCTACAATCTGGCGCTCAATACGCCGCTGCAAGTGGCCAACGATGCCATCCAGAAGGCGGTGCTCGACATGCATCTGCCGGATACGTTGCATGCGGATTTCGCCGGCGATGCGGCGAGCGTCACGCAGTCATCAGGCAGTCAGCCGCTCCTGCTGCTGGCCGCTCTGCTGACGGTCTACATCGTTCTCGGCATTCTCTACGAGAGCCTGGCGCATCCGCTGACGATCATCTCGACGCTGCCATCGGCCGGCCTCGGCGCGCTGCTGGCGCTTGTCATCAGCGGCACCGAGCTGACCATTATCGCCTTCATCGGCATCATTCTATTGATCGGCATCGTCAAGAAGAACGGCATCATGATGGTGGATTTCGCCTTGCAGAGCGAGCGCACGCTCGGTCTGCCGCCCGAAGAGGCGATCTATCAGGCGTGTCTCAAGCGCTTCCGGCCGATCCTGATGACGACGCTGGCGGCGCTGATGGGTGCCATCCCGCTGATCGTGGCAACTGGTCCCGGCTCCGAATTGCGTCGCCCGCTCGGTATCACCATTGTCGGCGGCCTGGTCGTCTCGCAGATACTGACGCTCTATACCACGCCGATCATCTATCTGATGCTTGCCAAGCTGCACGCAAAGTGGTCACCGAAGCCGCAGCAGCCTGTGGCGCCCGCCGCTTCGCCATCCACGTAAGCGCCTTGCAGATGCGGATCGCCGGATTGCTCGGCATGCGGAATGCACGACGCGCGCTTGTTTGATGTGCGGTTCGCTTGAAAAGCACCGCACTTGCTCTTCGCTGATCAAGGGAGCTGGCCTGCGATCCGCTTTCGAAAGCCGTATCGTGCTGTAGATGCCGCATAGGCGTTGTTGCGGCGAACCTTCTTCTCAAGTTCGGGCAGGGCATCAATACAAAAAGGGCTCCGGCGATGTCGCCGGAGCCCTTTTGCTTGAACCGCATCCAGATCGATGCCCGCTTCCCGCGCAGGGAAGCGGTAAAGTGTTCATCAGTGTGCGGTGTCCGTGGCCGGCGTGTCGCCGGGCGGTGTCGTTGCCGTCGATTTTACTCCGCCCTTGAAGATGCGGCGCACCGAGACGAAGAGCAGCGGAATGAAGAACACGCCGAGCACGGTCGCGGAAATCATGCCGCCCATGACGCCGATACCGATCGAGTTCTGGCTGCCCGATCCCGCCCCGTTGGCGATCGCGAGCGGCAGAACGCCGAGGATGAAGGCGAGCGAGGTCATCAGGATCGGCCGCAGACGCTGTCTGGACGCTTCCAGGGTCGCATCGATCAGGCTCTTGCCCTGATTCTGCTGCTCGATGGCGAATTCGACAATCAGGATGGCGTTCTTGGCCGCCAGACCGATGGTCGTCAACAGACCGACCTTGAAGTAGACGTCGTTCGACTGCCCGAACAGGGTTGCGGCCAGCAGCGCGCCGAAGATGCCGATCGGAACCGACAGCATGACGGCGAGCGGGATCGACCAGCTTTCGTAGAGGGCGGCGAGCGCCAGGAAGACGACCAGGATCGAGATGGCATAGAGCTGGCTAGCCTGATTGCCGGAAAGCTTTTCCTGGGCCGACAGGCTGGTCCATTCATGGC
>NZ_JAELTU010000174.1 GCF_016429015.1 Rhizobium sp. ASV20 | reverse complement strand
GGCGCAGGACCGCTTCGCCTCGCAGCGCGCCTTCTGGCTGCGCGGCGAACATTGATTTCTCGGCATATTCCACAGGTGATTTCATGAGACTGCTCTGCGCGCCCGCCTCCCCTTTCTCCAGCAAGGTGCGCATGGCGGCGCGCCATTTTGGCATCAAGCTCGAAGAAATCCATGTCGACACGAATGCCGGACCATCGCTTCTCATCGACAACAATCCGCTCGGCAAGATCCCGACATTGCTGACCGACGAAGGCGACGCCATTTTCGACAGCCGCGCGATCATGCATTATTTCCACCGGCGGAAGGGCAAGTTTTATCCGACCAAGAAGAGCAAGCGCACGGAAGTCGAAGTTCTCGAAGCGCTGTGCGACGGCACCAACGAATGCCTTCTGTCGATCGTCTACGAACGGCGTGTGCGAGAGCTTGAAAAGCAGCATCAGCCTTGGATCGATCGGCAGTGGACGAAGGTACGTCGCGCGCTCACCCATCTCGACGCGGAACCGCCGAAGATCGGCAAGAAGCTGCATGCGGGGCATTTCGCATTCGCCGCTCTCATTGGCTATTTGCACCTGCGCTTCGAGGGTCAGTGGGAGGCGGACTTCACGGGGCTGATCGACTGGGAGCGCAAGTTCGAGAAGCACTTCCCAGATTATCAGGCGATGAAGCCGCGCGCTCAGTAAACCTCATCGAGTGCATAGCTACCTAGCCCGGTGAAATCGGAAACAACTATCTTTTTGGCATAATTCTCAAACGGAAAGAGCCGGGAGTTTCCTCCCGGCTCTTTCTTCATTCCATATCGGCAAGCAATTAGAACTTGACGCCGATACCGACCTTGACGCTCTGCTCGTCGTAACCGCGCGAGAAGCTGCCGGAGTCGAGGTTGAAGGTCTTCTTGCCGTAGTCCGTGTAACGGTACTCGAGGCGAGCCGTGATGTTGTTGGTGATGAAGGTTTCAGCACCAGCACCGACGGTGTAGCCAACAGCCGTCTTGCTTTCAGACGAGGTAGCGTCGGAAAGCTTGTTCTGGCCGAGTGCCAGACCAGCCGTTCCGTACAGCATGAACGGGTTGAAGTCGTAGCCGAGACGGGCGCGGACAGAGCCGTTGACGCCGTTCTTGGCAGTCAGGCCGTTGCGGGTCGCATCAGCGCCGGAATAGCCGAGGTCACCTTCGATACCGTATACGATCTGGCCCTGCTGCCAGTTGTAGCCGGTGAAGGCCTGGCCGCCGAAGCCGTAAGCGTTGCCGTTACGGGTAAAGTGACCCTTGTTCCAGTCGCCTGCACCACCGATGTAGAAGCCGGACCAATTGTTAACCGGCGGCGCGACGTCCTGGGCGACGGGCGGCTGCGGAATCTGCTCAACAGCGTCGGCAGCGTGAGCTGCAGTGTAGCCGCCGAGAGCCAAAACGGAGACCATGAGGGTCGTTACGAGAGTACGCATACTTTTCTCCTTTCAGTCCCGTGTGCTTCGTCTACTATCTTTGACTTCGAAGCGTCACGAGCAATTAAAACAAATCCCTCCCGGATCGAGGTTGAAATTGAAGTGCAAATGAGGAATTGGAAGAGCCAAAATATGATATCATTGTGGCACAGACATGGCTGAATTTCGATGTTGCTTCACCGCAACAGATGAATTGTTAACCATAACCAATGGTTAAAGCGTGTATACTTATTTTAATCTAAATATATCTCAAGTTTTACATAGACACCTTCAAGAACGCTATCTGTCGAAGCATCTTTTCATATGGTGTATCGGCGTCCTATATGATCACCGATTGGGTAACGACGAGCAAAAGGCGATCTCTTGAGCCAGGAAAAACTACGCACGGCACTGATAACGGGCGCCTCCAAAAGAATAGGCCGGGCCATCGCCGAGGATTTGTCGGCTAATGGCTTTGCTGTGGCGCTGCATGCCAACCAATCCTTCGCCGAGGCGGCCGAAATTGTGGCGAAATTGCAGCGAGCAGGCCGAAAGGCGATTGCGATCAAGGCGGATCTGCAAAATTTGGGCGAGACGTCAAGCCTCGTCGAAAGAGTCACAAGTGCGCTCGGTCCGCTCGATCTGCTCGTCAACAATGCTTCCGCGTTCCTCGGTGATTCCGCCGACCGTTTCGACGCCGAAGCCTTCGAGGCGCATTTCGCCGTGCATGTGCGTGCGCCATCGATTCTGGCCGCCGATTTTGCGCGACAGCTGCCGGAACCCTATCAGGCTCTGATCGTCAACATGGTCGACCAGCGGGTCTGGGCACTGAACCCGCGCTTCTACTCCTATACATTATCGAAAGCGGCGCTTTGGACGGCGACTCAGACGATGGCGCAGAGTTTTGCACCTCGCATCCGCGTCAATGCGATCGGCCCCGGCCCGACCGTGCGCAGCGTGCGGCAGACGGAAGAGGACTTTCAGGCACAGATCGACGGCCTCATATTGAAGACGGCGCCAGGGCTCGAAGAATTCGGCCGCACCGTCCGCTTTCTTTTTGACACGCCCTCAATCACGGGCCAAATGATAGCGCTCGACGGCGGCCAGCATCTTGCCTGGGAAACGCCTGATGTGGCGGAGAGTGCGGAATGAATGGAAGAAAGCTGCCTGACGGCGGCATTCTCTACGACGAATCGGATGACATAGAAGACGACATCGAGGTTGAGGGCGATGCCGCCGCCTCCCCCGTTGCGCCCGTCGACTGGAACGAAGGCGGCAAGAACGAAACCGGACTTCGCGGCGCGGAGCTGATCGCCGAATTCGTCAAGCGGCTCCCGAACAATCCCGGCGTCTATCGCATGTTCAACGAAGCCGGCGACGTACTCTATGTCGGCAAGGCCCGCAATCTGAAGAAGCGTGTTGCCAACTACGCCATGGGCCGGGTGCATTCCAACCGCATCGCCCGCATGGTCCGCGAAACCGCCAACATGGAGTTCGTGACCACCCGCACCGAAACCGAAGCACTGTTGCTGGAAGCGAATCTGATCAAACGCTTGCGGCCACGCTTCAATGTCTTGCTGCGAGACGACAAGTCGTTTCCTTATATTCTGATCACGGGGGACAAGCGGGCACCCGCCATTTTCAAGCATCGCGGCGCGCGCGCCCGCAAGGGCGACTATTTCGGCCCTTTCGCGTCGGCGGGCGCTGTTGGCCGCACCATCAATTCGCTGCAGCGCGCCTTCCTGATCCGCACCTGCGCCGACAGCGTCTTCGAGACGCGCACCCGGCCCTGTCTGCTCTACCAGATCAAGCGCTGTTCCGGGCCCTGCACGCATGAGATCAGCGATGCCGGCTATGCGGAACTCGTGCAGGAGGCAAAAGATTTCCTTTCCGGCAAGAGCCAGAACGTGAAGGCCCATATGGCCGAGGAAATGAACGCTGCGGCCGAGGATCTCGACTTCGAACGCGCCGCCGTCTTCCGAGACAGGCTGGCTGCGCTTTCGCATGTGCAGAGCCATCAGGGCATCAACCCGGCCGGCGTCGAGGAAGCCGATGTCTTCGCCATTCATCACGAAGGCGGCATCTCCTGCATTCAGGTCTTTTTCTTCCGCACCGGTCAGAACTGGGGCAACCGCGCCTATTTCCCGAAAGCCGATCCGTCACTCTCTGGTGCTGAAGTGCTGAATGCCTTCCTGGCGCAATTCTACGACGACAAGCCGGTGCCGCGGCAGATTCTGCTATCGGAGACGGTCGAGGAAATCGATCTGCTTGCGGCAGCGCTCGGCGAAAAGGCCGGCCATAAGGTCGCGATCCTGGTGCCGCAGCGCGGCGAAAAGCGCGATCTGGTCGATCACGTCGTTGCCAACGCCCGCGAGGCGCATGGCCGAAAGCTCGCGGAGACAGCTTCGCAATCGCGATTGCTGGAAGGCTTCAAGGAAACGTTCCAACTTCCTTATGTGCCGCAGCGCATCGAGATCTACGACAACTCGCATATCATGGGCACGAATGCTGTCGGCGGCATGGTCGTGGCCGGACCGGAAGGCTTCGTTAAAGGCCAATATCGCAAGTTCAACATCAAATCGACCGACATCACGCCCGGCGACGACTTTGGCATGATGCGCGAGGTCATGACCCGGCGTTTCTCTCGCCTGCTCAAGGAAGAAGGCAAGCCCGACCGCAGCGCAATGGCGGAAGCCTCCAGCGCGGACGCGGCCGACCAGCCCTTCCCTGCCTGGCCCGACATTATCCTCATCGACGGCGGTCAGGGACAGATGACGGCCGTGCGCGCCATTCTCGAACAGCTTGATATCACCGACAGCGTCATCGCCATCGGCGTCGCCAAGGGCGTCGACCGCGATGCCGGACGCGAGCGTTTCTTCGCTCCTTCTCGCGAAAGCTTCACGCTGCCGCCCCGCGATCCGGTCCTCTATTTCATCCAGCGCCTGCGCGACGAAGCCCACCGCTTCGCCATCGGCTCGCACCGCGCCCGGCGGAAGAAGGAGATGGTGAAGAACCCACTGGACGAGATCGGCGGCATCGGCCCATCACGCAAGCGGGCATTGCTGCAGCATTTCGGCACCGCCAAGGCCGTTTCGCGCGCCGCCCTGTCCGATCTCATGGCCGTCGAAGGCATATCGGAAGGTGTGGCGCGGCAGGTCTATAACCATTTCCACGAGGACGCCGCGAAATAGAAAATTGCGGTCGCAAATTCCACGCAATAGCGGTGAAAAAACAGAAACAATGTTGACGATAGACTGGTCAAACCATCATCTAGGGATGGTGTCAAAAAGTGCGAAGCGGTTTTTGGACCAGATCATGCCCAATCAAATGGCTGCGGCGAGATGAGACTCGGATAAAGGCTCACCGAAACCGCCGGCACAAAGAGACGAAACGATTTCCATGGCTTCGCGCGCTTACAGCATTCCCAATCTGCTCACCTACGGCCGCATTATCTGCGTCCCTCTGATCGTTCTGTGCTTCTTCGTCGAAGGCAAGCTGGAAGGGTCCGATTTCGCGCGTTGGGTGGCGCTGTGGATCTTCGTCATCGCCTCGCTCACGGATTTTCTCGACGGCTATCTCGCGCGCATTTGGAACCAGACCTCGAATATCGGCCGCATGCTCGATCCGATCGCCGACAAGCTGCTGGTTTCCGCCATCCTGCTTTTGGTCGCGGCTGACGGAACGATCGCCGGCTGGTCGCTATGGGCTGCCATCATCATCCTCTGCCGTGAAATCCTGGTCTCCGGCCTGCGCGAATATCTGGCGGCGCTGAAGGTCAGCGTTCCCGTTACGCGCATCGCAAAATGGAAGACGACCGCGCAACTCGTTGCCATCGCCTTCCTGCTGGCTGGGCCGGCGGGCGACAAGGTGCTACCCTACACGACAGAGATCGGCATCGTGCTGCTCTGGGTCGCGGCGCTGCTGACCATCTACACCGGCTACGATTATTTCCGCGCCGGGCTGAAGCATGTCGTGGATGAGGAATAATGACGAAGCTCGTCTATTTCGCCTGGGTGCGTGAGCGGATCGGCAAGGCGGAAGAGGAAATCTCCCTTCCCGCCGAAGTCGTCACCGTCGGCGATCTTCTGAGTCATTTGAAAGGCTTGGGAGAAGAATACGAAGCGGCGCTTCAATTCCCCAACGCAATCCGCGTTGCCATCAACATGGAACACGCCGATCATGACGAGCCGATCGCCGGCGCGCGGGAGATCGGGCTCTTCCCGCCGATGACCGGAGGGTGAGGAGCGATCGGGCAACGCCCGAGCAATCGAGTAAATCGATTGCAGCGACGAACGCCCCGAGCCAAAGCGAAGGGTCTGGAGGCTCCTCGGCTTGTTTGCGAAGTCGGTCAAGGAAATTGCGATGATTTCACCACTCGTCAAAGTCCAAAGCGAGGATTTCGAGCTTCAAGCCGAGATCGACAAGCTGACGAATGGCCGGCACGATATCGGCGCGGTCGTGACCTTCTCCGGCGTTTGCCGCGATGAAGGCGGCACGCTCGGGGCGCTCGAACTCGAACATTATCCCGGCATGGCAGAGGCTGAGATCACCCGTATCTCCAATCTTGCCATTGAGCGCTTCGAGCTTCTCGGTCTGACTGCCATCCATCGCTACGGCAAGATCGCTCCGGGCGAAAACATCGTGCTCGTCATTGCCGCGGCATCCCATCGGCAAGCTGCATTCGATGGCGCCAATTTCGTCATGGATTTCCTGAAAACCTCCGCACCCTTCTGGAAGAAAGAGCATGGCAACGACGGCACGCAAGGTGGCTGGGTTTCAGCCAAGGATGCCGATGATGCAGCCCGTGCCAAGTGGACCGGCGACAAATAGGCTCAGGGAATGACCCGTTCCCGTCGGCTCAGCACAAGCAGAAGCACGAGTAGCGAGAACATCACGAAGTCGCGCCACAGGAAGGGACCGTAGGCACCCCACATAGTCTCGGACAGCCCCAGCAGCGCCGCGCCGCCCGCCGATTTCAGTGGATCGGAATAGCCGCCGACCGCTGCGATCATCAGCACCTTCAGACCGAACATCAGCCCTGCCCCAAAATCCATCGTGCCGTAATAGGATGTGGCCAGCAGGCCGCAGATGGTCGCCACCAGTGTAGAGGCCAGATAGGCAATCAAAAAGACACGATTGGCGCTCGCACCGCATAGCTCGGCAGCGAGAGCATCATCGGTCACGGCACGCCAGATGCGGCCCCACCCCGTGCGTTTGAGAACAAGGGCACCGGCGAGGATGACAAAGATCATCAGCACCGTATTGAGCAACTGGATTTCGGTCAGCGTTACCTGAAAGCCGCCACTCTCCCAGAAGACGATCGCCCGATTCAGGAAGGGCGGCAGCCAGATGCTGCGCGTATTCGAGGCCAGCCGGGCGGTTTCCATCAGAACGATCATCATGCCGAGCGCCGCGACGATGACCGTATTCGGCGATTTACGCGATAGAGGCAACATGACCGCACGGCCGACAAGAAAGCTGGTGCCGAGCGTATAGGCCGCCGAGACGACAGCACCGAAGGCAAAGGCAGCGGGCAGGATCAGGTACATTCTCGTGTAGCCGACATCCGTGAAAAGCACGAGCATCTGACCGGAAAAGGCAAAGAGCGCGCCATAGGTGATGTCGGCCCGCTTCATGACGCCAAAGACGATGGAATAACCGAAGGCCAGCGCCGCATAGAGTGCAGCGATGGGAACGGCATTCGCCAATTGCTGCAAAAGATATGCCATCCACTCCTCCAGGAACCGGCAAATAGTAACTGGCAAAATGAATTTTACCAGTTATAATTTTGGTCATGACCTTTTCCTGGACCCCACATCGCTTTTCCGGGGGCGCGCTGGCGCTCGATGTCGCCAACAGCGTGATCCTGCGCCATGACCACGAGCGCCGGATCGATCGGTTCGAGGCGGCAGGACATATGGAGAGCTTCCCGAATGCGGCCGCCAGCTTCTGCGCCGAGCGGGCGCTCTTCGGCGATATCCTGCCGGTGCAACGGGAAAACAGAGCCGAGTTCATCGCGTTGCGCGAGACGATCGACCGCTATTTCCGGGCGCGCGTCCTCGGCGAGGACGCTGACGCGCTGCTTGCGGATCTGCTCGCGGCATTGGCGAAGGTTTTGAGGCACGCCCAAGCCGGTGGGCTCGATGCCGCTACGGTGCATTCGACGCTGCGGCTCATCGCCATGCCCGATCCCGAGCGGATGAAAATCTGCGGCAACTGCGGCTGGCTCTTCATCGACCGCAGCAAGAACAAGAGCCGTGCATGGTGCGACATGGCGGTCTGCGGCAATCGCGCCAAGGCCAGCCGGCACTACCGGCGCAAGAAGGAGGAGACTGCGCCATGACAATGCGAAAGATCATACTTATGACAGCCATCGGCGCAGCGGTAGCCGCGGGGCTGGCACTGTCCGGCTGCCAGAGGAAGGACGACCAGGGGCCGACCGAACTCACCGGCCGCATCTTCGTGTTCAACTATCGCGTGGCAAGCGCGACCTATATGATCACGCTGAAAAAGATCGCCCCGATCCCTGACGGCACGACGGCGGTTGCGGAATTCGAAAATCCGGCTGGTGGCGATCCGCTCGTCATCCACGAGAAGATCTATCCCTTCTGGGACAAGATCACACTGGAAAGCCCGGATCTGCGCTGCGTGCGCAAAGACCACCCCTATTCCGTCTCGATCAAGCTGGTGGATGCCAGCAACAAAACGCTCCAGACGCTCAAGACAGAAGTCAAATCCGACCTCGATCAGACGGTGCTGCCGACGAAACCGCTCGTCGTCGGTCCCGCCTACGCCGCCAATCCCGACGTCTTCAAAGCTGACGGCAGCGTCGATTATGGACACGATAACGCCTGTCCGGCATGAAAAAAGCCGGGATGCGATCCCGGCTTTTTCTGAGTCAATTCAAATCGTTCAGCGTAAGAGCTGAGAGGCTGATTCAGCCGACGATTTCGGTTTCTGCGAACCAGTAAGCGATTTCGATAGCAGCCGTTTCCGGAGCATCCGAACCGTGAACGGAGTTTTCGCCGATCGACAGAGCGAAGGACTTGCGGATCGTGCCTTCGTCAGCGTTTGCCGGGTTGGTGGCGCCCATGATTTCGCGGTTCTTCAGGATAGCGTTTTCGCCTTCCAGGACCTGAACGATGGTCGGGCCGGAAGTCATGCCTTCAACGAGTTCGCCGAAGAACGGACGTTCCTTGTGAACTGCGTAGAAGCCTTCAGCTTCGCGCTTGCTCATCCAGACGCGCTTGGAGGCGATGACGCGCAGGCCGTTGTCTTCAAAAACCTTGGTGATGGCGCCGGTCAGGTTGCGCTTCGTTGCGTCCGGCTTAATCATCGAGAAAGTACGTTCAATCGCCATGGGTCCATTCCTTGTAATCAGAGAAAAGTGGGCGGTGTTTACCTGCCTCAAAGCCCGAAAACAAGGGGGATCGCCCAATTTCACGCGGCTGTCACAGTCAGAGTGGCCGATTCGCGATCGGCCCGATCGCACTGCTAGGGCTTATTTGTAAACTTGGCGACGGCATCGTCGCCCCATTGGGATGAAGCCACATGCTCAAACACTTCAGGATGCTTGCCGACTACAATCGTTGGGCCAATGTTCAAGTCTATAATGCCGCCGTCGAACTTAGTGAGACCGAATTCAAAGAAGACCGCGGCGCCTTCTTCGGTTCGCTCCACGGCACGCTAAATCATCTGCTGATAGCGGATCGGTTGTGGATGCACCGCTTCAATGGCACCGGCGGGGTGCCGGCATCACTCGATGTCGTCCTGCATGACAGGCTCGAAGGACTTTACAGTTTACGAGAGGCGGAAGATCAAAATATCATCGGCTGGCTGGGAACGCTTAATGCCGATGCGCTTGCCGTCGACATGACCTATACCTCGATCCTGCGACCGGGTGCCATTACCGTTCCCCTCCACGCAGCGATATCCCATATGTTCAACCACCACACCCATCACCGCGGCCAGTGCCACACGATCCTCACATCCATGGGCAAACCATCGCTGGTGCTAGACCTGCTGCACTTCCTGCGCAGCGAAGGAACGCGCTGGATGTGAGCATGAGGCGAGCCACCACCTCCTGCCTTCGCTCAAGCGTTGAGCATGTGCCTCATTTTGTTGCGGCGCAATGTGGATAGGGTATTTTGTTCATGTTCCCTTAACCTGCCGACCTGCAGATTGACTAGATATATCAGATCACGGTCATGAGCAGGCATGAAGAACTCGCAGACAGGCGTTTCGGCATATTCCATCGACGATGATGAAACGGAAACCGAACTCGAGATCATCGGTCGTTTCATGACGCGGCTGAAGGTGAAGAACCTGCCGCGCAACTACCAGCTATTTCATGAAGCGCTCTACGGACAGGACAGTAATCTTGCCGCCGAGATCGAGGCGCTAGGCTCGCTTCCCTCGCAAAGCGGGCTCGACGAGATCGGCCTGAAACATCGCCTCGTCAGCCATTGCGGGCTCGTTGCACGCAAATCGGAAAGCGATGCGGCGGCAATGCTGCGTGAAGTCGCAGACCAACTGGCCAAAGGGCTGATGAAGAAACAGCACTTCGCCCGAGAGGTCGAGGAATCTTCGAACGTCAGCACCACCCTCGACTGCCTCAACGCATCCTTGAGTAATCTGATGCTCTATGAGACCGAGCTGACGGAGCGGCTCAGGAACTGCGCGAGCCCGCAAAAGCCGGGACGCAGCTCGATCGCCTGAGCGTTTTCGACTCTTGCCTTCGGCGCCGAGTTCGGCCAAAACCGCGCCATGATTTCGATTTCAGACCTTTCCGCACGCATTGCGGGCCGCCTTCTCATCGACCATGCCAGCGTGACGCTTCCAGCGGGCACGAAGGCTGGCCTCGTCGGCAAGAACGGCGCCGGCAAATCCACGCTGTTCAGGATCATCACCGGTGATCTCGCCGCCGAAAGCGGCTCGGTCTCGATCCCGCGCAACGCGCGCATCGGCCAAGTGGCGCAGGAAGCGCCAGGCACCGAGGAGCCGCTGATCGATATCGTGCTGGCAGCCGACAAGGAGCGCTCGGCGCTGCTCAAGGAAGCTGAAACAGCAACCGATCCGCACCGCATCGCCGATATCCAGACCCGGCTCGCCGATATCGGCGCGCATTCGGCCGAAGCGCGTGCCGCGAGCATCCTTGCTGGTCTCGGCTTCGATCATGAGGCGCAGAAGCGTCCGGCTTCCTCCTTCTCGGGCGGCTGGCGCATGCGCGTGGCTCTCGCAGCCGTGCTGTTTTCCGAGCCGGATCTCCTGCTGCTCGACGAACCGACGAACTATCTCGACCTTGAAGGCACGCTCTGGCTGGAGGAATACATCCGCCGCTATCCGCACACGGTCATCATCATCTCGCACGACCGCGATCTCCTGAATACTGCGGTCAACTCCATCGTGCATCTCGACCAGAAGAAGCTCACCTTCTACCGCGGCTCCTATGACCAGTTCGAGCGGCAGAAAGCCGAAGCCGACGAGCTGCAGATGAAGGCGAAAGCCAAGAATGATGCGGCGCGCAAACATCTGCAAAGCTTCATCGATCGTTTCAAGGCCAAGGCTTCGAAAGCACGGCAGGCACAATCCCGCGTCAAGGCGCTGGAACGCATGGGCACGGTTGCGGCCGTTATCGAAGACCATGTGATGGGCTTCAGTTTCCCGGAGCCTGAAAAGCAGCCCGCCTCGCCCATCATTGCCATCAATGGCGGCGCCGTCGGCTACGAGCCGGAAAAGCCGATCCTGAAGCGACTGAACCTGCGCATCGATGCCGACGACCGCATTGCCCTGCTTGGCTCGAACGGCAACGGCAAATCAACCTTTGCGAAGTTCATCTCCGGCCGACTCGATGCCGAAAGCGGCGATGTCAGGCTGGCGCCGAACCTGAAGATCGGCTTCTTCGCCCAGCATCAGCTCGACGACCTCATTCCCAACCAGACTGCCGTCGAACATGTGCGCCGCCGCATGCCAGAAACGCCGGAAGCCAAAGTACGGGCGCGCGTTGCGCAGATGGGGCTGGCGACGGAAAAAATGGACACGCAGGTCAAGGATCTCTCCGGTGGCGAGAAGGCTCGCCTGCTGATGGGCCTTGCCGCCTTCGATGCTCCGAACCTGCTGATCCTCGACGAACCGACGAACCATCTCGATATCGACAGCCGCAATGCGCTGATCCAGGCGCTGAACGACTATTCCGGTGCCGTCATCCTCATCTCGCACGACCGCCATTTGATCGAGGCGACAGTCGATCGGCTGTGGCTGGTGCGCGACGGCACGGTTTCGAATTTCGATGGCGACCTTGAAGATTATCGCAGTCTGGTCGTTGCTAGCCCCAAGCCGAGGGATGACAAGGCCAAGGCAAACGGCGGCGACGATTCCGTTTCCAAGGCCGATCAGCGCAAGCTCAATGCCGATCGCCGCGCCTCGCTCGCGCCGCTCAAGAAAAAGATCAACGAAATCGAATCCTTGACCGGCAAGCTTGAAAAACTGATTCAGGCGCTTGATGCAGAACTTGCAGACCCGGCCCTCTATGAAAAGGCGCCCGCCAAGGCTGCTGAAAAAGCAAAGCAGCGTTCCGATGCGGCCGATAAACTCGCTGCCGCCGAGGAACAATGGCTGGAACTTTCGTCGGAATACGAAAGCGCGATGGCCGGCTGATCTTGGGGAATTCTTAACGGCTCCGGGGCAGATCCTAACCGATCATTAACCATAATTACGGAAAGTGCGCTCAACATTCATTGACAATAAGTGTTGAGCGATTCCCATGAACTACCGTGTTTTTTTGGCTGGCCTGGCCGTGTCCCTGGCATTGGGAGGATGCGCCTCGAAGCCGGCCAGCGACGCTTCGCTCAAAACCGGTTACGCAGCCGAGGAGTCGCGCCACAAGCCGCTGAAGGCCAATGATCCTGTCGACATGGAACCGAAGAAATGGCTCATGGCCGACCTGGAGACACGCGAGCTGCAAGGCATGAACGGCCCGCATAATCTAGCCGGCCGGACGCTGGAAGTCGCCTCCCTCAAGGACATCCGGCTCGCCGACAAGGAAGTCATCCTGACATTCGACGACGGCCCCGCCCCAGGCAAGACGGATCGCATTCTCGCCACGCTCGACAAGTTCGGCGTCAAGGCGGCGTTCATGATGGTTGGGGAAATGGCGCAGGCGCACCCAGCGACCGCGCGCGAGGTGCTCGCGCATGGTGATGCGATCGGCAGCCACACCTTCCGCCACCCCGATCTCGACAAGATGACCTTCGACGCGGCGATGACCGAGATTGCCCGCGGCAAGGACGCCGTCACCAAGGCGATCGGCACCGATGTCCCGTTCTTCCGCTTCCCCTACCTCGCCGACTCCAAGCGCCTGCGCAATGCCATCGCGGCGCGCGACATGATCGTGATGGACGTAGATATCGACAGCAAGGATTATTTCACCTCGACGCCAGCCGCAGTGGTCGAGCGCACCATGAAGCAGCTTCATCAGCGCGGTCGCGGCATCGTGCTCATGCACGACATCCATCAGCGTACGGTCCGGATGCTGCCCGTCCTGCTCAGCCGCCTTGAAAAAGAGGGCTACAAAGTCGTCACGCTGAAATACAAGCGGAACCCGACACCGCCGACCAACCTTGTCGCCCAGGCCCAAACCTCGATGGTGCGTTGAGGCCGATCGCCAACACAGAATCGTAGGACCAAATAGCCTCGGAAGCATGGTTGCTTCCGAGGCTATTGTTTGATTTGGTTGCAGGTGACCACCACCACAATGGAATGGCGAACCTCAATGCACCTCCACCTTGAACACGACGACGACCCCAGAACCCTGCAATTCGTTGCCGAGAAGGATGCCGAATCCGAGCGCGTCTTGACGACGCCGGAGTTCGAGGCGGACCGCGACGCCATCAAGGCGATGATCGAACGCGAGGACAGGCTGATCGCCCCGACGCGCCGTGGCAACTGGCTGTTCGATTTTCATCGCAGCGCCGATCATCCGCTCGGCCGATGGTATCGACTGCCGGCCGATCTTGCTCCCCTGCCCGAGGCGCCCTGGGAGCCGATCTTCGATCTCGACGACTTTTGCGCACAGGAAGACAAACTGTGGCTCTGGCGCGGCGCGCTTACCTGCCCGTGGGAGCCGACACGCGTGCTGATCTGCCTGTCCGACGGCGGCTCCGATCCCATCCGTATGCTGGAATTCGATTGCGAAACGAAGAGCATCGTCGAAGGCGGCTTCGATACGCCGGCGGTGCGGAGCCACGCGACATGGCTCAGCCGCGACGAAATCGCCTATTTCGGCTCGATCGACCGCGAATCCTCGACACGCTCGGGCTGGCCGCGTGTCGGCCGCCGCCTGAGGCGCGGACAGGCGCCGGCCGATGCGCCGGTTCTCTATGCCGCCGCCGACAGCGACGTCTACGGCTCCTGCGCAGTCTTCGATCCGGTGCTTGCCGGCCTTGCAGCGGACGCAACCACCCGGCCGATCCGTATCTTCACCGCCAGCCACGAGATCAGCAAATGCAGCCTGTTCATCGAAGATCACGACGCCTCTTTGCGGAGGATCGATCTGCCTGAAGATATCGACTTCGGCTTCAATCAGTCCCATCTTGTCTGGCTTGCCAAGACTGATGAGCGGATACCGGCCGGAAGCCTGGCGCTGCAGCCTTTGCCATTGAAGCCCGGCCAAACCGACACGGCGCGCATCCTGTTCTCACCCCGCGAGCGGCAATCGGTTTCGCAATTCCTGCTGATGCGCGAATGGTGTGTCTTCGTCGTCTCGGACAATATGGAGCCGCATCTTTTCGTCCTGGACCTGACCAAACCGGATGCTGAAATTCAGGAAATCGCACTACCCGCAGACGTTCAGACCGTGTCCTTCCAGGCGCTCTATTCAGATCTGCATCTCGGAGACGATACGCTGCAGGTCTATGGCTCGGGGTTTGTGCAGAAGCCGTCCTGCTACCACTTGAACCTCAGCAATCGCCGGGAGCCACTGGAACTCAAGCTCATCGCCAGCGCGCCCAGCTATTTCGACGGCGAAGGCATGACATCCTTCCTGCTGGAAGCTACCTCCGAAGACGGCACGAAAGTGCCCTATCATATCGCCTTGCCGAAAAGCTGGACCAAGGGTGAACTGCCGGTGCTGCTATATGGCTATGGCGGGTTCGATGTCTCGCTCGGGCCGTATTATTCCGGCGTCATCGGCCGCTGGCTGGAACAGGGCAACGCCTATGTGATGGCCTATATTCGTGGCGGCGGCGAATTTGGTCCGAACTGGCATCGCACTGCCAAAAGACACGGCCGCCACAAGGCCTTTGCGGATTTTGCCGCGGTCGCTCGTGACCTGGTGGCGCGCGGTTACTCCAAACCATCCCGTATCGCCGGAAATGGCGGCAGCAATGGCGGACTGCTGACCGGGGTCATGGCGACACGATATCCGCAGGACTTTGGTGCGATCTGGTGTCAGGTGCCCGTGCTCGACATGACCCGCTTCCATACCTTTCCGGCCGGCAAAGCCTGGATCGACGAATATGGCGATCCCGACGATCCGGCCGATTTCGACTATCTGCGCTCCTATTCGCCGTTGCACAACATCAAGCCGGCCTCCGAGATCAGCTATCCGCCGATCTATATCGAAAGCTCGAGCAACGACGACCGGGTGCATCCATCCCATGCGCGCCGATTTGCCGCGCGCCTGGAGGAACTAGGGCATCATCCGCTCTTCCACGAATTCGGCTCGGGCGGACATGGCGGCGACGGTGCTTCCAGCGAATTGGCGGCACGGACCGCGTTGGGATACAGCTTCCTGCGCGAGACGATCGTGAAAGCGAAGGATGCCTGATCTACCTCTCAGCGCTCCGTCACATGCGCTGGAAACACGGCGAAGGGCATAGCTTGCAGGGGGGCGGCGCATGATCGAGCCGCCCATCGCAATCAACCGCCCTTGCCCGCCGACAGCATTCTGATAAAGATCAGATCAATAATCATACTAATCGAGAGACACCATGCCCACCATCAAGCTCGCTATTGTCGGCGTCGGCAAGATCGTCCGCGACCAGCATCTTCCATCCATCGCGAACAATCCGGATTTCGAATTGATTGCCACGGCGAGCCGCCATGGCACGGTTGAGAATATTCCGTCGTTCACGACGATCGAGGCCATGCTCGACGCCGTGCCTGAAATCGATGCCGTATCGCTCTGCATGCCGCCGCAATATCGCTACGAAGCTGCCTACAAGGCGCTTTCCGCCGGCAAGCATGTCTTCCTTGAGAAACCGCCGGGCGCAACCTTGAGCGAAGTGGCGGATCTTGAAAATCTGGCAAAAGCCAAGGGC
>NZ_JAELTU010000173.1 GCF_016429015.1 Rhizobium sp. ASV20 | reverse complement strand
CAAGGGCGAGGCACAGAATGGTCGTTGCTGTCGCAAGATAGATCGAGCGGATGATGATGATCACATGGCTCCACGAGAACATCATGCTGTCGTCGAAATCTCGTCTGAACAGGAACTGTACATAGGCATCGAATGTCAGCGGCATGCTGACACCGCCATATGGATTAGCGGTCATGAAGGAATAGACAACGGCGATGCAGAGCGGCAGCACCATGAATATGCCGATCACCAGAAATGCCGGAGCGATCAGGACGAGAGTACGGTTTTCATTCATCTAACAGTGTCCTCAATCCATCAGCTGGCGTTCTACACCGGTCGGCCAGTCGATGTTG
The DNA here is from genome assembly GCF_016429015.1 of Rhizobium sp. ASV20. Classification (GTDB taxonomy): domain Bacteria; phylum Pseudomonadota; class Alphaproteobacteria; order Rhizobiales; family Rhizobiaceae; genus Rhizobium. Next base: position 15,898 of record NZ_JAELTU010000173.1, on the reverse strand, counting down.
ACGGGTTGACCCGTACTCAAACATGGATCGATATCGCGACACCGGCTGCGCACCTTGCTGCCGTCATCGAGCGCGACTTCGTAGAGCGTATCGAGGCCGAGGAAGGTGACCGAGGTGATCCTTCCCCTGGCGCGCCCCTGACCTGGGGTTGCGATCGCCGAAACGACGATTCGCTCAGGTCGCACGGCAATCATCATGGTTGGATCGCGGCCGAGAACCGCACCAGAGATAATGTTCGACTCTCCGATGAAATCAGCCACGAACCGGCTTTGCGGATTGTCATAAATGCCTCTTGGCTCGCCGATTTGTAAAACATTGCCTGCCGACATGACGGCGATACGGTCGGACATGGCCAGCGCCTCCTCCTGATCATGCGTGACCAGAACGAATGTGATGCCGGTTTCCTGCTGCAGGCGCTTCAGCTCCGCCTGCATTTCCTTACGAAGCTTGAGATCGAGCGCCGAGAGTGGTTCATCCAGGAGCAGTACCTTCGGGCGCGGCGCCAGCGCCCTTGCGAGTGCAACACGCTGCTGCTGACCGCCGGAAAGTTGGCGGGGACTACGCGAAGCATAGTTGTTCAACCGGACCATGCTCAGCGCTTCACTGACGCGCTGATTGATCTGCACTTTCGGTACGCCCCGCATTTCGAGACCGAAGGCGACGTTCTCGGCAATCGTCATATGCGGAAAGAGGGCGTAGCTCTGAAACACCGTATTCACCGGCCGCCTTTGCGGAGGCAGCGCCGCAGCATCAACATTGTCGATGCGGATGCTTCCCGTCGTCGGCGCTTCAAATCCGCCAATCAATCGCAGCAGCGTGGTCTTTCCGCAGCCAGACGGGCCAAGCAGCGTGAAAAACTCATTATCGCGAATGGAGAGATTGACCGTATGCAACGCGGTCACGAGACCGACGGCCCTTGTCGAGAAGGATTTCGATACATCCACAATGTCGATCATAGACCGCATGCTGCATGCCTCTCATATTCTCATAAATAACTATTTAGTGAATAGCTAACAGCGCATAATTTCATCTGTCAAGCGGCTGAAAACTGCCGGAATCTAAAAAATCCACCTGGATGTCCCAATATATGCCTCGGGTTCCGGCAACAGCTGGAGATCGAGACGGAATCTCATCCATCACATTGATATATATATTATATCTCTATTCTAGAGTGGAGACGCCCCCTGATCGGCCTTATTCCTGGCCGGAGGAGTTCCAAAATACATCTCTTTTCGGAGCGCGATCATCCGCTCCCCCGGAGCGAACCACGGGCGGCAGGATCGATCATCATATAACTATATAGTTACTTACATCTTATGCCAGATTTAACCACCGAATGGTTCCTCCTCGTTCAAAGTGGCCGGCTGCATGTCTTTGGGTTAGGCAGGAAGCGCGGCACGTCCGCACGCAATTTCCGGGCACCGCCGACGGTTCCCCTCGTCGGAAAATGCGGCCCAATAACACAACACTTTTTAATTAAACGCTTTTTGAATATCTTGCAACCGAAGCTTTGACGAAAGAACAGCCATGCTCAATTCAACGGATCGCGACGGCGCACTGCCTGGCACGAATTTGACCCAGACAAAGGCACTCAATCGCCGCGCGGTGTTCGACGCGGTTCGTCGCAATGGACCGATCACCCGCACGGAATTGGCGCAGAAGATCGGCCTGACCGTCCAGGCGATTTCCAACATAGCATCCGAGCTTTCAATGGCCGGGCTGATCCGCCAGCAAGGCAAGCGCGTCGGGCAGCGCGGTCAGCCTGCCGTCGAACTGTCTCTCGACGCCACGGGGGGGTACACGATCGGCCTGTCCCTTGCCTATCGTCGCATTTCCGCTGTTCTTGTCGATCTTGCCGGCAAAGTCATCGCCAGCGAAGCGCACGATCTTGCGGAACGTGACCCGCACTTGACAGCAGAGGCGCTGGGCTTGTTGGCCAATCGGCTCCTCCAGATCGCGTCGGTCAGGCGGGACAAGATCTGGGGCATAGGCTGCAGCGTGCCGGGCACGGTGGAAAACGGCACATTCTGGTACGACAAGGTTCAGGAAGCCGATGAATGGACTAGGTTTCCGCTGGTGGAGAAACTCGAGGAGCTGACCGGTCTCAGGGCCTTTGCCGAAAACGATGCGACAGTCGCCGCCATTGGCGAGAGCCTGTACGGCGTCGGGCGTGTCGCACGCAGCTTTTTCTACCTGCATTTCAATCTGGGGATCGGCGGAGGCCTGATTATCGATGGTCATCCCTATCGCGGCGCGTTCGGCGGCGCTGGTGAAATCGGCCATATGATCGTGAAACCCGGCGGCCGCCATTGTGCATGCGGCAGTCGTGGCTGCCTGGAACAATATGTATCGCTCTATGCCGCAGCCGAGACGATTTGCGGACCGACGCGTACGCCGGACGAAGTCCCCACCGAGGAACTGATCGCCTGCAGCCGCGCGGGCGATGGCCGCCTGTTGGCCTGGCAGCAGGAGGCTGCCCAGTATGTGCGTATCGCCATCCGCAACATCGAAGCCATGTTCGATCCCGACACCATCGTCATCGGTGGCGGCTTGCCGGCCGAGCTTATGGATGGCCTCATTGCCGCCGCGACGCCGCTGCTCCCGACGATGACCCACCGGCATTCCAGCAGGCAACCCCGCCTGATGCGTGCCGAACATGCCGCTGAACTGCCCGCACTTGGCGCAGCGGCACTGCCGATTGCCATTGCCATGCTCCCGGTCTCTTCAAGCGCCTCATGGCGCACGACGACAACCAGCGCGCCGATGATGACCAATCCTGCGCTTGCCGCTCTTGGATTTGATTCGCTCTGGCAATGAGCGCGCTGACCCGAGGGAATTATCAAAGTCTGTTTCGATATTATTCGGCAGAACCACCCAGGTAAGTTTGCCGAGAAACATTCGATCGTCGCTGCTTTCCACTCGGCAGGACCGGATCGCTCAATGCGCCATCGGTCGACCGTCAGCATCGAACAGATGATAGCGATCATCCTTTGGCGAGAATGATAGAGGTTGTCCTGAACGATAGTCCGATTTGCCCTCCTGGCGAATGATGATCGGCTTTGCACCGCCCATGTCGACATAGATGTAGGAGTCGGCACCCAGATTTTCCGAGTGCATCACCGTGCCGGTCCAGACGCCGCCAGAGGGCTCTATCATCATATGTTCGGGGCGAACGCCGACCGTTTCCGCCCCATATCCCTTGGCCTCCCCGCCGGTCATGAAGTTCATTTCAGGCGATCCGATGAACTTGGCAACGAACAAGTTCTGCGGCGCCTCGTAGAGCTCGAGCGGCGAGCCCACCTGCTGGACCACGCCGTCGCGCAAGACGACGATCTTGTCAGCCATCGTCATCGCCTCGACCTGGTCATGCGTCACGTAGATCATGGCAGTGTCGGTCAGGGTCTTGTTCAGCTGAGCGATCTCGATGCGCATCTGGACGCGCAACGCCGCATCGAGGTTCGAAAGAGGCTCGTCGAAGAGGAAGACTTTCGGGTTTCGCACGATGGCGCGGCCAATTGCGACGCGCTGACGCTGGCCGCCTGAGAGCGCCTTGGGTAGGCGCTTCAGATAGGGCACGAGCTGCAGTTTCTCGGCAGCCGCCATGACCATGCTATCGATCTGATCCTTCGGCAACTTCTGCAACTGCAACGAATAGGCCATGTTGGCATAGACCGTCTTGTGCGGATAAAGCGCATAGGACTGGAAGACCATGGCGATCCCACGCTCAGACGGGCCGGTATCGTTGACGACCCTGCCGCCAATCTCAAGCGTGCCATCCGAAATTCGCTCCAGACCGGAGATGCAGCGCAAAAGGGTGGATTTGCCGCAGCCGGATGGGCCGACGAATGCGACGAATTCGCCCGATCTGATATCGAGATTAATGCTCTTCAGCACTTCGACTGCACCGTAACGCTTGTAGAGATTGGTGATTTTAACGTCCGCCATGGAAAGCTCCGGAACTGTTTGTAGCCGCAGGAAGCGCCGGCGTCATTTGCCGACGCCCTGACTGAGACCTTTGATGAATTGCCGAGAGAAAATGATGTAGAGCACGACAAGCGGCACGACGCCGAGCGTCAGGGCCGCGAGAAGTGCTGGATAATCGTTGAGGAACTGCCCGACGAATTGTTGTACGCCGAGCGTGACGGTCTGATTGCTTTTGCTCGGCGCCAGCACCAACGGAAACCAGAGGTCGTTCCAGACGGGCAGCATGGTCAATGTCGCGACGGCGGCAAGCCCCGGCTTGACCACCGGAAGCGCGATCAGGAACGTGCGGAATTCGCCGGCGCCGTCGATGCGCGCTGCCTCCTTCAACTCGGTCGGCACCGTTCGGAAGTAGGCGACCATGAGCGTGACTGCGATCGGGATGCTCATTGCCGTATAGACCAGGATCAGCGCCGACAGCGTATCCACCAGGTTCCACGCGATCATGATCTGGAGGATCGGAACTGTGCCCAATCGGATCGGCAGCATGATCCCGACAATGAAAAAGCCGCCGAGCACGGGAGCGATGCTGAGCTTGTACTCCACGAGGCCGTAGGCCGCGAGCGTTGCAGTCACGATCGTCAGGACGATGGTCACGACGGTGACGATCAAGCTGTTCTGATAGTTCAGCAGGAAGTTTCCACGCGTGAAGACGCGCAGATAACCCTCGACACTGAAGCTCTTGGTCGTCGGCAGATCGAACGGGCCGCCGAAGATCGCCGGCGTCAGCTTGAAGGAGTTCAGAACCACGATCAGGATCGGGCCGATCGCGAGCAAGACGAAGAAGATGAGAAGGGCGTGAACGACGATGCGATCGGCCGACCACGTGCGCCCATCGCCGCTCTTGGCTGTGGATCGCGTCGCGGTCTCGTTGGATAGTGTCAGGGTCATGCCGGATCCTCCTCAGATCTGGTAGGTCTTGAGGCGCCGCTGGACGAACCAGAAATAGATCGCCGTCACCACGAGGATGATTGTGAAGATCACGGTTGCGACCGTCGCGCCGAGATCGATATCAGCGACCTGCCCGCTGGACCCGAAAAATGTGCGGTAAAACAGAGTGCCCAGAATATCCGTACTGTAGTTTGGGCCAGGTGCCGAGCCATTCAATGCAAAGATCAGGTCGAAGCCGTTGAACGTCCAGATATAGGTCAGAATGACAATCAACCCGAACTGCGGCGCTATCAACGGGAACTTGATCCCCCAGAAGATGCGCCAATTGCCGGCACCATCGATACGAGCTGCCTCGACGATATCTTCGGGAACTGCGAGCAATGCGCTATAGAGGAAGATCATCGGAATGCCGACATATTGCCAGACGGACATCAACGATATCACCGGCAGCGCCGTCAGCTCATTGCCCAGCAGCGGGAAATGCACAAAGCCCCAGAGGGGATTGATGATCAGGCGCCAGATGAAACCGACGATGACCACGGATAGTGTGGCGGGAATGAACAGAAGTGTGCGATAGACACCTTCCGATCGCCGCAGTAGACCGGACGTCAAAAGACCGGCCATCAACAGGCCGATCGGCACCTCCACAATCAAATGAATGGCGAAATATTCGACATTGTTGAGAAGCGCATTCCAGAACCGAGCGCTGGTGACGGGATGCGTGAACAGATAATAATAGTTCTGCATACCGACGAATATGCGCCCCGCAGGATCTTTTGTGCTGAAGAAGCTCATTAGAATTGAAAGAGCCAACGGCAATACGGCAAAGGCGACGTAGATCGTCAATGCCGGCAAAACGAACAGCGCCAAGCTGATGCGCGCGGTTGTTGGGCGTATCACGCGGAAGGCCTCCCATTCCCTGATGATCGTCACGAATATGAACGGGCCCGCAATTCCCCGATGAAAGGAAATTGCGGGCCCTGAGACTTTTACTTCTGTGGCTTGTACCAGGAATCGAGACCCTTCTGCAGCTCAGCTGCCGCACCATCCGGTGTCAGCTTGTCGGTGGTCATCATAACCTGCAGGACGCGCCAGGTTTCGTCGTCGAGGGGTGGATTGCCTGCGCTCAGGCGATCGAGAGCCAGGCGCGGGGTCAGCTCCGCACCTTTCTTCAAATCGGCGAACGTCTGTGCCAACTCGTTCTTATAGCTCACTGGCTTCGAACCCATTGCGAAAAAGCCAGGAGCTTCGTTGACGTAGAGTTCCTGGAATTCGGGACTTGCCAGCCAGGTGAGGAATACCTTGGCGGCATCCTTGTGCTTGCTGGCAGCATTGATGCCGATCGCCATGTCGGGCATTTCCTGAAGGTAGCGCTTGCCATCCGTGCTCGCTGCAGGCGGACCGAAGACGCCGACATTGAGGCCGGTCGCAGTTACCTGATTGATGTCCCAGGAGCCATCGGGCAGGATGGCGGCACGACCGATGGTGAACAATTGCGTCATGTCGGCATATTGAAGGCTCGCCTGACCGTCCGGCATGAACGGCTTCCACGCAGCGAATGCCTTGAACGCAGCCACGAAATCCGGATCCGTCAGCTTCTTCTTGCCCTCGATCAGGCCCTTGCGCCCCTCCTCGCCCTTCCAGTAGGCGGGGCCGACATTGTAGAGACCATTATAGGCAAGCTGCCAGGAATCGGCCGAACCATAGGCAAGCGGTGTATATTTTCCGCTGTCCTTGATCTTTTGCAGTAGAGCCGTGAACTCATCAGCGGTCTTCGGTGGCTGCAAGCCGAGTTCCTTGAAAATATCGACGTTGTAATAGAAGCCGGCGAGAACGGCAGCGATCGGCAAGCAGAACGCGTCGCCCTTGCTGTCCGCCCAGGCGGCCTTTGACGTATCGCTGAAATCCTTCAGCGGCTGAAAATCCTTCAGCGGCTCGAAATAGCCGCGACGGATCCACTCCCTGTTCACGTCGAAGGGACGGCAGGTCAAAAGGTCAGGGCCGGCGCCAGCCTCGATCTGCGACTGGATGGCAGCGTTGTATTCATTGGTATTGATCGGAGCGAATTCGACCTTGATATCCGGATGTCCCTTTTCGAACGCCGGCAGCAGCTTGTCCTGCCAGACGGCGATATCCTCCGTACGCCAGCTTCCAAGCTTGATCGTTACCACGTCTGCGGCAAGCGCGCTGCCCGCCATCAGCACGGCGCCAAGCGACACCAGGACGCCCTTGATACATGCATGCTTCGAACGCATCTGAAATTCTCCCCTCCCTTTTGGCTTGAACTGCGGACCGCGTGCGGCTCGCAATGAACGAACGGAAGATACATCTCAATACAATATGTGACAAGATGTTTTTTCTCTTTTCATTTTTGTCTTATGTGGTATTCAATCAAACATAGTCGAGGCTAGGCCTTTCTGGTGGAGGTTGCGAATGATTGGTGTAGGTTTATTGGGGTCGGGCTTCATCGGCGATTGCTATGCGGACTCTCTGCTCGACGTGCGCAACGGCCAGTTGGTCGCATGCTATTCACGCAACGGCGAGCGTGCCGGCGAATTCGCCAAGAAGTGGGGGCCAGGCGTCACCGCTTATCAGGACATGGCCGCCCTTTGCGCCGATCCCGCCGTGCAACTCGTTGTGATCGCGCTTCCCAATGAAATTCATCTTGAGGCGACAAGAATAGCTGCACGCCACGGCAAGGGGGTGGTTTGCACCCAGCCACTCGCACGCACCGAGAAGGAGGCGGCGGAAATGCTGAAGGTGGTGCTCGATGCGGGCATCTGGCACGGTTATGCCGAGAGCTCGGTCTTTTCGCCCAACATCGCCAAGGCCTATCAAATGGTGCAGGCTGGCGGCATCGGCGATCTGCTGACCATGCGGGCACGCGAGGCACATTCGGGCCCACACGCCCCGCACTTCTGGGATGCGCAGACGGCGGGCGGTGGCGCACTTCTCGATATGGGATGCCACACGGTCGAGTCAGCCCGGCACTTCTTCGGCAAGGATAATCCCGTCGTCGAGGTCATGGCATGGGGTGCAACTCTTGCTCACGCCGACAAGACGACCGGCGAAGATACTGCGATCGCTCTTTTGAAATTCTCAGGCGGGCAGCTTGCAACCATCGAGTCGTCTTGGATCGAGAAAGGCGGCATGCAACTGCGCCATGAATTGGTCGGGTCAGCGGGCCGCATCGTCACGGACAGCTCCGTTGGGCCCGTCTGGGGTTTCATTGAAAAGCCAGTTGGTTATCTTGTGGAGAAGGCGAACGCCGACACCGGTTGGGTCTATCCCGTGCCGGAGGAAACGCGCGCCTATGGATTTTCGCAGCAGATGCGCCATTTTGTCGATTGCTTTGCTGCGGGAACTCAGCCACTGGAAACATTCGAGGACGGCGTCGTGGTAAACCGGATCCTGGATGCCTGTTACCGTTCGATGCGGACAAAAATGTGGGAAAAGGTAACGATAGGCTGATGGTCAAGATGGACGGCGCGGTCGCTCCGCTTCAATCGGATTCTCCTGAACCACTCTGGCAGCAGGCTGCGAAGGCCATTGCGCGCGAAATTTCGGCCGGCAAGCTGGCGCCTGGGAGCCGCCTGCCGCCTGAGCGAAACCTGATAGACCGCCTGGCGATCAGCCGGGTGACGTTGCGGCGCGCTCTGCAGAGCCTTGTCAGCAGCGGTGTTCTGGTGTCCTCTCACGGACGTGGCTGGTATGTGGCGATGGAGGCTCATCAGGAGTTTCCACAAACGCTTGAATCCTTCAGCGAGACGGCGGCCCGACTTGGCCTGACGGCATCATCCGACGTATTAAGAGCCGAAGAGGCCTCCGCAACGCTCGACCAGGCTGAAGAGCTTTCGATTGCACCGGGTTCCAAGCTCTTCCACCTCGTGCGCATCCGCAAGCTCGATGGCGTCCCCGTCGCGATAGACGCGTCCTATTTTCCAGCCCTTGGCGAACTGAAGCTGGCAATGGCCGACTTCACCACCGCGTCCCTCTTTCGCATCATGAGCGATGCGGGGATCGAGCTTACGCGAGCGGAATCGACCATCGAAGCCCAGGGGGCCGATGCGGCGACGGCAAAGCATCTCGGAATAGAAACGGGCATGCCGATCCTGACCATGCATCAACTGATCGAGGATGGCACGGGAAAGCCGCTGATATCATCGACGATACGGTACGCCGGCGATCGGTATCGGCTAAGAACCTCGTTCAATCGCATCTCCAAAGCCGGCAGCTAAGGCAGCCGGAGACAAAGATCAAACGGTAGGCGTCCCCTGCCCTTACGACAATCGACAAAGGATTGCCGCCGGTGCTCGCGCACCTGCGCCAACCCCGCTTATCCATAAGCAAGGAGAAACCAGTTGCCCAAAGGATATATTCCACTCGCCGATGCCCGAGCCGCCCAGGCCGACGCGCTCGCTCATGCCATAACCTCGCTTGCACGAGACATTCATGCCCTGCAAAGCCGCCATCTTTTCGAAGGCTCGGGACCGATCTTCCTGGGAATTGGCGCAAGTTTTGCCGCAAGTGCAGCGGCGGTCTGGACGCTGAGGAGCCGCGGCATCCACAGTTGGCGCCTCAATGCCGGCGAACATCCGCTTCCCTTCCCGTCCACCCCCCATCCGCTTGTCGGCGTATCGCAGAGCGGAAAGAGCGCGGAAACGCTGGCAGCGCTGGAAACCGTCGATCCGCGCTTGCGCCTCTCGGTCGTAAACGCACAAAACTCGCCGATCGAAGCCATATCCCATGCGCATCTGTCGCTTGGCCACATTCCGGATAGCTATGCGTCGACCATCGGATACACCGCAACGATCGCGGCGCTTGGTATGATGGCGGAAGCGTGGGATGGCGGCGAAATCGACACTACGTGGTCGCAAATATCCGACGTCGTCCGCAGAACCGAGACAGCCGTCCAAAGCAGGATCGACACGCTGATCGCGCCACTTCGGCATGCGCATTACGTTGATTGCGTCGGAACCGCTGCGTCGACCGGATCTGCGGAAGTCGGCGCGCTCTTGCTGCGCGAAATCGCCCGCATTCCCTCGACGGGCATGTCCACACGACAATATCTGCACGGCGCGATGGAATCCGCCGGCCGAGGCGTCCACATCATCTTCGGAGAGGAGCGCGAGATACAACTTGCCCAAAAGCTTGCGCGCACCGGCCACGATGTCATCCTGGCAAGCCCGCTCGACATTGATGAGGAAAACCATCTCGTTCATGTCTCGATCCCTTTCCTGTCGCCGGCACAGCGTCCTATTGTTGAAGCTCTGGTCATGCAAAGCATCGCGGTCGACACTGCAGTCGCACGCGGGCTCGATCCCGATGCCTTCGTCTTCGAAAACAACGATACCAAAGTCGCCTGATGGAAATGAGTGATATGATGGACTGCCTTCTTGCTCTGGATATAGGCGGCACCAAGACGCACCTTGTCATAGAGGACAGACAGGGAAAGCGCCTGCTGGACACCGTTCTGCACAGTCGTGAATGGGACGCCGAGCCGGCGGGGCCGGCGGCACAGTGGATACTGGACCGTATTGCACCGCATATCCCGAAGGGCGGGCATGTCATCGCCATTGCCTTGGGTGCACAGGGCGTCAACCGACCCGAGACGGCGTACGACCTGAAAGGCGCCCTCGCCGCGCATGATTTGAAGGCGACCATTGTCAACGATGCCAGTCTGATCGCCTTGGCGGCCGGATTTCCAGACGGCATCGGCATCATTGCAGGGACTGGCGCGATCGGAGTTGGCATCGATGCGGCCGGCGCTCATCTGGCGACGGGCGGTTGGGGTTCCGTCATCGGCGACGAAGGGGGCGCTGCGGCTCTCGTACGTGAAGCAGTGCGCGCGGCACTTCGCGCCGCCGACGAGGGCAGGCCGGACGACGGACTGCTTGATGCCCTGATTTGCGATTTCGGCGTTGCTGATGCTGAGCGGCTGGCGCGAAAGGTCAATGACGAACCGACAGCGGATAATTGGGCGCCGCATTGTCCAGCGGTCTTTGCCGCGGCTGCCGCGGGATCGGCCCTGGCTGCGCGGGTTGTCGATGACGGCGGACAATGTCTGGCAGCCCTGGTCGATCAACTTCTAGCCCGTGGTGCCGTCGGCGGCGATGTCGTTGTTGCCGGAAGCGTCATCCTCAATCAAGCGCCACTTTTTGATGCTTTCAAACATCATGTTTCCTTGAAGCAACCGCATCTGCGGGTCCACAGATTGGCGGTTCCGCCGGTGGAGGGTGCCGTCTTCCTCGTGCACAGAGCAATCTGCGCTGCGCAGTAGCGATTGGTGTGCCTCCGGACGGGCGTACAGCTTCCATCCACGTCACACGCAGGAACCCAAGCTCAGGCCGGATCAGACGGAGGCAAATGAATTGGCTGGCATCGCGCTCCGGGCGAGACGGCCGAGACGAACGGCTTGCTGCCGGAGTGGTCGCGCTTGACTCTCCACCTGGGTAGAGAATTTGTCCAGGTCGTCCGTCGCTCCTTGACGCGTGGTCATTGGCACAACAGGGACGCGCGTTCGACTGCGTGGGGATCCAGCCTCGCACGTCGCAACATGCTTGATGCGAGCGCGACCGACATGAAGGTGTCGGCGGAAGGTTTGATCACGCAATGGAGTGACCCCTTCGGGCTGGACCATGGGACACGGAAAAACTGATACGCTCTGTGGACCTCAATCGGAGAAGGCTCATGAAATCCCGAGGGTCATACCGGCGGCACTCGACGCCGTTCAAATTGCGGCTTTGCCAGGACATTCGAAACGGTGTGATCGGACGTCGGGAGTCGCAAATCGCGATGCTGGAACCCAAGATCGGCCAGCTCACGATAGAGCTGGACCTGGTGGAAAAACACCGCACCTGCGGGTTGCCGCGGCAACAGGAAATCCTCCTTCGTTACCAGCCCACGCCCTGTTTCGTAGTATTAGGCGGAACGCCACAACCTATAGCTTTATCGAAGACTGGACGCTAGTCTCTCCTTGGCTTTTGATTCCCGCAACGGGCAACACACATTCCTGAAGGTTTGGACCGAGTTGAGCAAGGAACGTTTTGATATGCGCAATCTGGCGCATCAATTATACCGAGATCATAAAAGAGTGTTGGATCTCATGCCCAAGCATAACCCTGCTCCAGATCTCAAGCTTGTCGTCCATCGACTATTTGGTGACAACGCAGCGCGGGGGAAGTCGGCAAAGGTTGGCGGCAGCGAACTCGCATATTCAGGATTTGCGAAAAACGTTCTGAGCTTCCTGCCTGTCAATTGGCGTGAGGAACTCGATAAAATCAACGTCACTTGGCGCGGCTGTGAGAATTGGTGGTTGGGCTATCCCTTTATCGCCCTCGTCGAATTGAAGTTAGACGATGACGGCATAAGGGGGCACCTTAAACTGAATGCGGAAGTCGGCCCCATTTCAAGTCACAAAGTCCGGAAAGGCGTCATCACAATGATCGCAGAGGCCGCATCTGCGAGAAACATGGACCATGTTCAATTCCAGGCCGGCGCCTCGGATAAGGGGCGCCTTTATTCGCGCTTTCTGCACAAGCATTCAATCGCTCTGAACGACGTTCGCGACACCGACGCGATGGAGAGGAAATTCGCGGAGCTCATTGTCGACTTCAAGCCGGCGTCCGAACTGATTGCAGATGTCATACCGGACTTCTTTCGCTTCGGCGAACTGTCATAGGCCCGTGCGGGACATGAATACAAAGCCGCTTGAGAGTGGCGAGAACCTGAAGAGCTGCGCTTCAAAATCACAGATAACATCATCGCGGTTAACCCTTTGTTAACCAATCCTGGTGCAAAAGCGTTAACGAAAATACTCTGTCTGGTTGCATCGACAAGCCGCGGCAGAGTAACCCTAAACTATCGAGTTTGCTCGCATTTTTAGGGTCACGGTCCCGCCATCACGACGGGCACCCCTGTGGTTAACCGTTAAAAGTGTTCCCATCCTGACCTCATCCTGGCGGACCGATCATGACGTCCGGGGGCTGGCCTATACTCACGGAGCTTTTAACATGACCAGCATTCTAACCAACACCGCGGCAATGTCGGCGCTGCAGACCCTTCGCGTCGTAAACTCAGGTCTTGAGCAGGCACAGCAACAGATCAGTTCGGGCCTGAGGGTCGGCAAGGCCGCCGACAATGCGGCCTATTGGTCGATCGCAACCACAATGCGATCTGACAAATCCGCGGTCTCCGCCGTTGCCGACGCGATTGGGCTTGGGCAAGCAAAAGCCGATACAGCGTATAATGGGCTTACCGCCGTTAGCGATATACTCTCAGAATTCAGGAGGAAGCTCGTCGCCGCAACCGAGACCAGCGTGGACAGAGAAAAAATCCAACAAGAGTTGGATCAGTACAAGCAACAGGTCCTCGCAATCGCGCGATCCAGCTCCTTCAATGGCTTAAATTGGCTATCTACACATATTGACGACATTTATGACGTGAGCGCTAACAGCGACACGGTCGCGTCTTCATTCGTCAGAGGGGTCGACGGCGCGGTTTCGGTGAACTCGGCCAATATGCACTTGTCTGAAACATCGCTATTTAACACCACAGGCGGTGGCATCCTGCAAAAAGACGGCCGGGATGCGGGATCGATCGGCGGTCTGCGTTATTTGACCAGTTGGCAGAATGGCACTCAGATCGAAACAGGCTGGAATCCCTATAACGAGAATCACGGGCTAAAGGCGAGCTTCGACTTTACTTTTTCGGGGCCCTTGGCTTTCGATGACCCAGCAAAGCAGATCACCTTCGACGTGACGGTGGATGCAGACAATCCGGCCGATGGCATCGATCCGCCTCATGCCGCCGGGAAAACCACCCACGTTTCGATAGATAGGTCGACAATCGATGCCGTGAACGCGTCGTGGAACGGGATAATTTCCACCTATACACAATATCAGCAGGTCTTGAACTATGCATTCACGCAGGCCAACACCGGAGCAGCCGCCACAACCTATGTGGACCAGAACAATCACCCGATCATCAATCGTGTCGGCATCACGACACTTCAGGATCGCTCAACCGGACTGACGGGATCCTATGTAGAGGTCAGCAACTACTCCAGCACAGCCGGCACCAGTGGGCTTCAAAATGCATCGACCTACGGTTCGCGAGGGTCGGCTCTGACGCTGAATTTTGCACCTTTCCAGGATTACAAGGATGGTGACAATCCGGACGGCATCACGATCGGCTTTGACTTCTCGATCAACGGCGCAGCTGCGAAAACCTACACGTTCAACCGCACTTATGTGAACAATGTCCTCGGTATCGAAAACGGAAAGGTCGAAACCTCCGAGCAAATGGCAACGCTTCTCCGATCGCTGATGTCGGCCGACTGGCCAACGCTGAAGATCGATGCAATCGGCCCCTCATCTGTTGTTGTTCAATCAGACCCCGCACTTGATCGTTTATCTGGTGCCGGGACGAGCGTCTCGTTCTCCGGTTTCCACGTCAGCAACGAGCCATTGCCCACGATCGATTTCATGGATGTCGATATCGTCAAGAACCCCGGCAGCATCAAGGACTATCTCAAATATATCGAAGCCGTCAGCCAACGCGTGACCGCGGGCGCTTCCCAGGTCGGAAGCCTGCAAAAGCGACTGGACTATCAATTGAGCTTCGCCAACAGCATGATTGACAGCATCGACAAGGGCGTCGGACGTCTGGTGGATACAGATATGGAACAAGCGTCGGCCAAGCTTGCCGCACGGCAGGCGCAACAGCAGCTTGCAGTGCAGGCACTTTCGATCGCAAATTCCAGCGCGCAAACCGTCATGCAATTGTTTCGGCAATAAGCGTGGAGTTCGCTAGGCGAGACAAATCATGATTTGATATCGAGGCCGCAAAAAGTTGGCTTCCTTCGTTCGAGTGCGCCGACCTGCCGAAGCAGGTCGGCGAGCCGGCAACGTCTGCATGACACAGACCGGATCCCGCCGGCCGCCGACAACATCGGCAGGGCGTCGCGCCGCCTGTCGGTCAAAGAGCCAGAGGAGAGTTGCCACACTGGAGTTGACTTAGCCGTTTCCGGCCGCCGTCATGGTGTCCCGGATATCCGACCGATTGAAGTGTGCCTCCCAGTCCTTGCTCACCACGTCGTGGATGGCGGCGCGGAGCCAGTTCCGAGCGCAACGCAATTAACGTCCTGACCAGCAAGGCCTGTGAAGGCGCAAGATGACCTCTCAAAGGAAACAGGCGCACTCCTCATTGCGGCAAGCGCGGGCGCGCCCCGACCTTAGAACGAAGGCGTCGGCGATGCCGCGCTAAAGTGTTCGCGCAACGTCTCCGTCTCATATTCATGCCGATATAGCCCCCGCTTCCGCAGGATCGGCACCAACTCGTCTACGATCACGGGAAGGCCGTCGATCAACCGATCGGGCTGCAGGTTGAAGCCGTCGATCGCTCCGGCGTGAAACCAGTCCTCGATGTGGTCAGCCAGCTGTTCCGGGGTGCCGACAAAGCCGGCGTGACCGGAACCGGTATAACGGGTCTGCTTGAGATATTGCCGCACCGTCGGGTTGGTTTTACGGATCTGCGTGACAATGGACTCCCGGAAACCGATGCTTCCATTAAATTTCTGGACATCATTGATGGGGCTGAGCACCTCCTCGGGAAAGGGAGCGTCGAGGTCCAGTTTTGAAGCATCGAAGCCGATCGCCTGCGATAGCCAGCCGATGGAGTATGATGCGGGTCCGGCGTCGTGAAGTTCGTCGCTTCGGCGACGTGCCTCCGCCTCGGTGCTGCCCAGGCTCAGCAGAAGACCGGGAAGGATCTTGATGTCGTCCGGGGAACGTCCATTCCTGCGAGCGAAGCCCTTGACGAGACGATAGTGTTCTATGGCCTGGCTCTTCGTGAGCTCGGCCGCGAACACGCCTTCGGCGACGCGCCCTGCAAGCTCGCGTCCCTGCGGCGAGCCACCCGCCTGGAAGATGATCGGCTGGCCCTGCCTGGATGGCGGTACGCGCAGGCGGCCCTCGATATCGAAGAACTCGCCACGGTGACGGATCGTCTGACCGTCGGCGGCCGA
>NZ_JAELTU010001060.1 GCF_016429015.1 Rhizobium sp. ASV20 | reverse complement strand
ATCGGAAGCCTTGCATTAGTCGCTCTCGTTTTCGAAGCGGCACGTGTGAAGTCTCCGCGCGATTGTTCAGGCCCTTGTGAGAGCGATGTTCGACGCCGCGCATGACATCCCGCCTTGCTGCTCCGTATGAGCGCAGTTTGTCGGTGACGATGCGCTTGGGCGGCAGGCCCTGCTTCTTCAGCAGCCTCACCAGCAATCGCCTGGCAGCCTTGGTATCGCGGCGGGGTTGGACAATCTCGTCGAGAACGTA
>NZ_JAELTU010000172.1 GCF_016429015.1 Rhizobium sp. ASV20 | reverse complement strand
GCCTCAGGATAGTTCTACAACCTTCATTCCGGGCGTCTGTTGATCAGCGAAAAGGCCGGTAAAACCTCGAGACTTTCTCGGTCCAATTGCGCGAGCACCTCACGATAGTCGAAGCGGGACTGCCATCCGAGAACGCCATCTGCGGAAGCGGAGGCATAGATGCGGTCGATCGCTTGCGGTAGTGGCCAACTCCGCCGGTCGAATTCGGCGGCAAATGCGGGCGCGCGGAGCCTGATGACGGAAGCCGCGTCGGTCGCAAGGCCTTCGCAATCCTCCATCTTGAAGGGTGTTCTCGCTGAAACCATATGCCGCTGAAACTGATTACCGCCATTCACCAAGGCCGCAGCATGGGCTGCAGCAACATCGCGGATGTCGATACCTCGATGCAGGCGATAAGCTGCCATCGCATTGGCCGGCTCAGGGAAACTGCGAGACATGCGCAAAACGCGTACCTGCAATCCGGTAAATTCAACGGCTTCCAGGATGCGCTCGGCCTCCAGCTTTGTGCGATGATAAATACTCTTTGGCTGCGGTACCGTCTGTTCGTCGATCCAGCAACACCGGCCCGGAGTCACGGCATGGCCATAAAGCGCGGTCGTGCTGGTGAAGACGAACCGCTTAATGCCGTGGGACAGCGCCGCTTCAGCCAGAAGCCGTGTTCCATCGACATTCACGCGCTGAAATTCACCGTCGGAGACGGCGCCGACATGAGGCGCATGCAGTGCCGCGCAGTGGACAATGGCGTCGGCGCCCCTGAGTGCTTCTTGCAAGATCGACTTGTCGGTGAAATCTCCGATCAGGTGTGTTGTCGAGAACGGCGAGCGGTCGATCCCCGTGACCGTGTGGCTCGCGGCGAGAGCGTTGAATATTGAACGACCGAGCCGGCCAGAGCTGCCTGTAAGAACGACGCGCATGTTGCTCCTCGACGAATTTGGGCATCAACGCCGCCAGCGCGGCATCTGCTGTGCTTTATCTCGCAAAATCAGGTTCTTGCGGCAACCTGAATATTCTGGGGGAGCTCATGAATGAGGCCGTGGCCTTCGCTTAAAGAAGAAGCCGCACGCTGGTGGCGTCCGGCTTCAATTTGGCCAAGTACTTGGGGAGGGGGATCGACGCTCGGAGATCAGAACGTCTTGTGATGCTTATGCAACCTCTTGCTCTCTTCGCTCTCGCGATGGAGCGCCGAGATCGTGGATGCAACCGAGACGACAAACATGATGCTGATGAAAAGTGTAAGCACCGTCAAAATCGTGAACATGATCGCTCCCTCCTTCAGTGGGATTAGCGTTCAGATCCCTTAATACTGGCTCGAAGCGACGAAGTTGCGAGCCGAGGCAAAGGGACCATAGACCTTCGACTGATCTGGCGTGTGATCGTAGAGTGCGATGGTAGCCGCGAGCATTCCCGTAATCATGGTCATCCAAACAGCATTAATCAGGGTGATCTTGTGGGACATGCTCATCTTCCTTCTTGCCGCACTGTGCAATCTGAGTTCGAAGTTTAAACGCGGCGGTTTGCAAATGGTTCCGCCGTTGTTGAGGGGTATCTAGCAATGCGCTCCTGAAGCGACTTTGAATGCCTTGTTCATCTGGCGTTCAGATTCGCGATGCGTTTTGCGCATGGCGATGATTATTTCTTGGGCGGAATCTACGTTTTTCACTGGATTTGCGACGGAAACCCACTCGATCTCGAATTTTTCGGCGAAAAGCTGAACGAGGTATTCGACGAAAAATGAACAGATGATGGCGCCAGTAATAATGAAGACCAACATGGCGGGACATTCCTTGAGCCGAGGGCAGCGGGCTGTTGAAGCAAGCCCGTTTCGATGTTGGTGCCAATAAAGCATTCTCGATCTGAAACAGGCTTGAACACCGTGTTCATCTACGGTTCAGCGGTGGCCCTCGGGTTGTAAATGACTTGCGATATGGCCCCATCCGTGACAAAAGGCGTCGAAACAACGAGCCGGCTTGGTATGACGACAGCCTTTTATCCCGGATCCTTCGACCCGATGACCAACGGACATCTGGATGTCCTCGTGCAGGCGTTGAATGTCGCCTCAAAGGTTATTGTCGCGATCGGTATTCACCCAGGCAAGATGCCGCTTTTTTCTTTCGATGAGCGGGCGGAATTGATCCGTAAATCGCTTTCGGATGCGTTACCTCAGAAAGCAGTCGATATTTCCGTCGTGGCCTTCGACAATCTGGTCGTCGATGCCGCGCGCGCCCACGGAGCGTCCTTGCTGGTGCGCGGTCTGCGTGATGGCACCGATCTCGATTACGAGATGCAAATGGCGGGCATGAATCGGCAGATGGCGCCTGACATTCAGACCTTGTTTCTCCCTGCCGGCACGGCTTCCCGGCCCATTACCGCCACATTGGTGCGGCAGATCGCATCCATGGGCGGCAATGTCAGCGCCTTCGTGCCGCCGGCGGTTCTGGAAGCCTTGACGAGCAAACTCAAAGATACGACCAGCATTAAACGCTGAGCCCAAATTCATTTCCGAACGGAGCACCCATGAAACTTTTTCATATCGCAATGGCAGGCGCTTTGAGCCTTGCTGCCTTCGCAGGTAGCGCAATCTCGGCTGCGGCCGCCGATCTTCTGACGATCCAGCTCAAGGACGGCCCGGTCGTCATTCAGCTGATGCCGGAGGTCGCTCCGAAGCATGTTGCGCAGATTGAAGCGCTGGCGAAGAAGGGTGCATACGACAATGTCGTATTCCATCGCGTTATCGATGGTTTCATGGCTCAGACCGGTGACGTCCAATACGGCAACACCACCAAGGGCTATGACGCGAACAAGGCAGGCACCGGCGGTTCCGATCTGCCGAACCTTCCGGCTGAGTTTTCGAAGACCCCCTTTACCCGCGGCACCGTCGGCATGGCCCGCGCGCAGGATCCGAATTCCGCCAACTCGCAGTTCTTCATCATGTTTGCCAATGGCGATTTCCTGAACGGCCAGTACACGGTCGTCGGTAAGGTCATCTCCGGCATGGAACTCGTTGACAAGATCAAGCGCGGCGAGGGTCAGAACGGCGAAGTGAGCAATCCTGACAAGATGATCAAGGTCACTGTAACCAAGAAGTAATTTCACGGACTTGATCCCGAAAGTCCAATGACCTTCGGGATCATCTGCAATCAAGAAGAGAGAAGAGGAAACGAACATGGCTGAGATCAAGGATCCAGAAAACACCCTCATCCTGGAAACCACCAAGGGCCAGGTTGTCATTCAGCTTCTGCCGCAGGTCGCGCCTGAGCATGTCGCACGCATCAAGGAACTTGCGCGCGAAAAGGCCTATGACAACGTCGTGTTCCATCGCGTTATCGATGGCTTCATGGCTCAGACCGGCGATGTCGAGCATGGCAAGGTCGGTGGTAATACGGCTCGTGCCGGTACCGGCGGCTCGTCCAAGCCGGACCTCAAGGCTGAATTTTCCGCCACCTCGCACACCCGCGGCACCTGCTCGATGGCTCGTTCGCAGAACCCGAACTCCGCCAACTCGCAGTTCTTCATCTGCTTCACCGATGCGCCCTGGCTGAACAAGCAGTATTCCGTTTGGGGTCAGGTCATCTCCGGCATGGAGAATGTCGACAAGATCAAGCGTGGCGAGCCGGTGAAGGATCCGGATTCGATCGTATCCGCGCGGGTTGCCGCCGACGTCTGATCGTGATTATTCCTGAAACCCGCCTCTTGCGCGTCAGGCGTGAGGGGCGGGTTTCGCTTTGCTTGGATGAACTAGATGCGTGTTGATCTTTTCGATTTCGATCTGCCGGACGGGCTGATAGCGCTGAGGCCTGCCGAGCCGCGCGATAGCGCACGCCTGCTCGTCGTCGATCCGAACAACGGGGCAAACACGCTGAGCGACCATCAGGTGCGCGATCTTCCTTCGTTTCTGCGTCCCGGCGACGCCTTGGTCTTCAACGATACCAGGGTGATACCGGCGCAGCTGGAGGGCATTCGCCATCGTGAAGGAGCGCCTGGCCAGCAGGTTTCGGCGACTTTGCACATGCGGGTTGCACCCGATCGCTGGAAGGCATTCGCCAAGCCGGGCAAACGCATCAAGATCGGCGATCGCATCCAGTTCGGCCATGGTGAGAACGTCTGTACGCTCGGAACTCTCGATGCGACGGTAGAAGAAAAGGGCGAGGGCGGCGAGATCACGCTGCAGTTCGACCTTTCAGGCCCGGCGCTCGATGAGGCGATTGCCGCGGTCGGCCATATCCCCCTTCCGCCCTATATTGCCGCCAAGCGCCCCGAGGACGAGCGTGATCGCGCCGATTATCAAACGATCTATGCGCGTGAGGAGGGCGCGGTTGCCGCCCCCACAGCCGGACTGCATTTCACGCCATCCCTGTTTGCAACACTGGATGCCATGGGTGTCGAGCGGCATTTCGTGACGCTGCATGTCGGCGCCGGCACTTTCTTGCCCGTCAAAGCTGACGACACCGACGATCATAAAATGCATTTCGAGATCGGCTATGTCGATGCCGCTACAGCCGCCAAGCTGAATGCCGTCAAGGCGAGGGGCGGGCGCATTGTCTGCGTCGGAACAACGTCGCTGAGATTGATCGAAAGTGCCGCCGCTGATGACGGCATCATCCAGCCTTGGCAGGGTGCTACGGGCATTTTCATTACGCCCGGCTACCGTTTCAAGGCTGTGGACATGTTGATGACGAATTTCCACCTGCCGCGCTCGACCCTGTTCATGCTGGTATCGGCCTTTGCTGGCCTCGATACGATGCGCGCGGCTTATACCCATGCTATCGAGACGGGCTATCGCTTCTATTCCTATGGCGATGGCAGCCTGCTCCACCGGAAAGACTAGGACGAGATGAGCGAGAGCTTCCAGTTTCAATTGAAGAAGACCGATGGCGGTGCGCGTCTCGGCGAAGTCTCCATGCCGCGCGGCGCCATCCGTACGCCGGCCTTCATGCCTGTGGGCACGGTCGGGACGGTCAAGGCGATGTATCTGGATCAGGTGCGCGACAGCGGCGCCGACATCATCCTTGGCAATACCTATCACTTGATGCTGCGTCCCGGCGCTGAACGTGTCGCCCGTCTCGGAGGGTTGCACGAGCTGATCCGCTGGCCGCATCCGATCCTGACCGATTCAGGCGGCTTCCAGGTGATGTCGCTCTCCGGCCTGCGCAAGCTGGACGAGAAGGGTGTCACCTTCAAATCTCATGTGGATGGCAGTCTGCATCACATGTCGCCGGAGCGATCGATCGAGATCCAGGGGCTACTCGATTCCGATATCCAGATGCAGCTCGACGAGTGCGTCGCCTTGCCGGCCACGCCGAAGGAAATCGAGCGCGCCATGGAAATGTCGCTGCGCTGGGCAGAGCGCTGCAAGGTTGCGTTCGGCAAACAGCCCGGCAAGGCGATGTTCGGTATCGTCCAGGGCGGCGATGTTCCAGAGCTGCGCGTTCGTTCCGCACAGGCATTGAGCGGTATGGACCTGAAGGGATATGCCGTCGGCGGCCTCGCCGTTGGCGAACCGCAGGAAGTCATGCTGCGCATGCTCGATATCACGCTCCCGGAATTGCCGGCGGAAAAGCCGCGCTATCTGATGGGTGTCGGCACCCCGGACGATATCCTGAAGTCCGTCGCCCGCGGCATCGACATGTTCGACTGCGTGATGCCGACTCGGTCGGGCCGCCACGGACTGGCATTTACCCGTCGAGGCAAGGTCAATATCCGCAACGCGCGCCACGCCGAGGACATGCGTCCGCTGGACGAGCAGTCCAACTGCCCGGCCTCGCGCGACTATTCCCGAGCCTATCTGCATCATCTCGTCCGTGCCAACGAGGCGCTCGGCGGCATGCTGCTCTCCTGGCACAATCTCGCCTATTATCAAGAATTGATGCAGGGTATCCGCAAAGCGATCGCCGAGGGGCGTTTTGCCGATTTCATGGCTGAGACGCAGGAGAACTGGGCGAGGGGCGACCTTGAGCCGGTTTGATCCGGTGATCCGGTTGCGATGAAGACGTCGCTCGGAAATCTTGCTCTCATCGCCATTTCGCGGTAATCAAAGCCCGTCGAAAAAGGCAGGGTCGGTCTCGGTAGGCCCGACCCCTTCCATCCGGAAGCTCTGCTCCTCGCTACTGGCGTGAGAGCCCGCGACGCGGAACCTGGCTGTTGTTGTCAGGTGCTCCGCGTTGGCGTAGTCCGTTTCGACCGACATGCCTCCGCGGGGAAGTCTCTTGGAGCTGTGATGCGATTGAATCATTTAGATCTTCACGTTCCCGATGTTGCTGCGACTCGGGATTTTTTCGTTTCGGTCTTCGGCCTGACCGAGGTCAAAACACGCGGCGCAAATGGCATTGCGATTTTGCGTGATGATGCCGGGCTTGAGCTGGTCGTCAGTCGAGCGGTGAAGAAATTCGGCGGTGGCGATAGCGTGTCGGTCGACCGCAATACCTATCATATCGGCTTCATGCAGCCCTCTCGGGAAGCGGTCGATATTCTATTTGAACGGGCAAAATCAGCAGGCAGCGAGATCTGGAAGCCGCCCGCTGAAATACGCGGCGTTTGGTCGTTCTATTGCTTTGCGCCGGGGCGAATCCTCGTTGAGGTAGGCTGGCGCATGGATCTTGCATATGTGGTAAATCTTTTATTATCGATTGATTGCTATTCCTAACGAGGAACATTCGGGCAGCTTGGAGCAAGGTTTCTCCCCAGCTTATATTTGTCTCCAAGCATGTCCTGAAATGAGCTCTGCAACAATAAAGCATTGGGAAAAATAGCGAATCGGAATAAACGGTCCATCCGCCTTTGAAAAATGTCATTGGCTGATTTGATTGCGTGGCCGCTTGGAATTTTAAGAAAATCCGGCTAAAACGCATTCTCTTATTCGATAAGGGCTGTACTACCGAAAATAGGAGGCACTTGCCGTTGAGGGCGCAACGCAAATTCGGGGCATGTCTTTCGGGGCTATTGGTTGTCGGTTTGGCCGCTACGAGCTGCACGACGACCCAGAAGACAACACCCACACCTCGCAATACGACGAAAGCTATTCGTGGCGCGAAGGTGACGTATAATTATACCGCCAAGGACAAGGACTGCCTTGAACGCGCGATGTATTTCGAATCGCAGCGCTCGGACCCAGGCGGATACATGGCCGTCGGAACGGTTGTGATGAACAGATTGACGTCCGGGGCCTATCCCCCGACGATCTGTGGCGTCGTCTCCCAGGAAAAGCAGTTCGCGCCGGGCGTGATGACCAGAGAGGTCAAGGACCAGGCGAAGCAGGATCTCGATGTGGCTGCATCCGCAATTCTGCGTGGCGCGCGGCATCCGCAGGTGAAGGAAGCAATGTTCTTCCACACTCAGGGCCTCCGCTTCCCCTACGATAACATGCATTATGTCGCGATCGCCGGTGGAAACGCCTTTTATGAGAAGCGCGGTCACGACGGCGAATTGCAGACGCCGGCTCCGCTGCCAGCCTACGAAGTGGCGATGAATTACGTGTCGAACCAGGGCGGCTCGCAATCGCCGTTCGTTTTGCCGGATACCCAGCCACTGCAGCAGCAGGCCCAGACCGTTGCGGCGTTTACGCCGGTTTCGGACCCGACGGTCAGCATATCGGCAGCCCCGGTGGCAATTCCGTCCGCCGTTCCCATCCCGACGCCGGCTCCGAACTCGATGTCGATTTCCGGTCCGATCATGGATGCGAACGCCTTCGTTGCTCCGGCAGCGGCTGTAACACCGGCACCCATGCCGGCCTCGACACTGGTCGTTCCACAGCCGCGCCCCGAACTCCAGGGCACCAACTTTTCGACGACGTCACCTAGAATTCGCGGCTGACGTGGCTAACGGGTAAGCGCGTTTCGTCCTCAACGATGGGCGCGCAATTCTCTCATTTGATGAATGCTTAGATCCCTTCGCTCGTCGTGTTGCGAAGGATTTGGACGCCATTGATCTTGTAGCCGCCATCTGGCTGACGGGTTATCTGGTAGATCGCCGTCCAATCTTTCCCGTCCATGCCGGTAATCATCAGCTCCTGATAGACGACCGCGCCATTATCGATCGCGCGGCTTTTGCCGAAGGCGTAATTGCCGGGATGATAGACCGCCTGGTAGGTCTTCTTCACCATCGCAAAGAAGCTGTCCTTGTCCGGGAAGAGCGCCTTGATGCCGGGGGCGGCAAAGGAATAGGCCGCAGCCGCGTCATTATGCAGGAAAGCGCTTATCTGCGCCTGGATCAGAGCTTGAGCCGCCTGCACCGGATCTTCGGCTCGCGCCGTTGAGGCCAAGACAAAGCAGATCAAAGCGGCGACGGGAAATGCACGCATGGGCGATCTCCATCTGATGGGAGATCAGAATAGCGCGCTTCCCGTCTCTGAGATAGCGGTTACTGCCAGCGGCGGAAGAGGGCGCTGGCATTGACGCCACCAAAGCCGAAGCCGTTGGAGATCGCATACTCCATCGCCATCGGTCGCGCGACTGGGCCGACGATATCGATACCTTCGGCGGCCGCATCCGGATCCTGCAGATTGCGCGTCGGCGGAGCGATCTGATCGCGGAGCGCCATGATGGTGAAAATTGCCTCCATGCCGCCGGCTGCGCCGAGGAGGTGGCCAGTTGCGGCCTTCGTACCGCTGACGGCGATCGCGCCCTCGCGGCCAAAGACCGTCTTGATGGCTTCCATCTCTCCGTGATCGCCAACTGGCGTCGACGTGGCGTGCGCATTCAGATGCTTGACCTCGGACGGCGATATGCGTGCCTGAGAGAGAGCCGCGAGCATTGCTCGACGAGCCCCGTCGCCGTCTTCCGGGCCAGCGGTCATGTGGTAGGCATCTGCCGCCGTTCCGTAACCCACAAGTTCGGCAAGCGGCTTGGCACCACGAGCAAGTGCATGTTCCAAAGTCTCGATGACGAGCATGCCGGCGCCTTCTCCCATGACGAAACCGTCACGCGCGTTATCGAATGGACGGGAAGCTTCCTCCGGCCGATTGCTGAAACCGGTGGAAAGCGCGCGCGCTGCTGCGAAGCCGCCGAGGCTTACCTTGTCGATACAGGCTTCCGCACCGCCGCAGATGGCGACATCAGCTTCGCCGGCGCGAATTAGCCGTGCGGCATCGCCGATTGCCTGTACACTTGCAGCGCAAGCCGTCACCGGAGCGCCAAGTGGCCCCTTGAAGCCATAACGGATGCTCACCTGACCGGCCGCGAGATTGACGAGGAAAGAGGGGATGGTGAAGGGTGACAAGCGTTTTACACCGCGCGTTTCAGCCGTGCGTACTGCATCGGCGATGGCGGGAAAGCCGCCCACGCCCGACGCAATGATCGTGGCCGTGCGTTCCAGATCAGCAGTCTCTGTCGGCTGCCAGCCGGCCTGAAGGATTGCTTCCTGTGCGGCCGCCATGGTGAATAGGATGAAGCGGTCCATCTTCTTCTGATCTTTGACCGGCACGTAACGATCGACGTCGAAACCGGCCTCCGCATCCTCGGTGATGTCGGGGACAATACCGCCCACCTTGGCAGCGAGGTCACCGACTGTTTCCTCGGACAGCAGCCTGAGGCCGGAGCGTCCTTCGATCAGCCGTTTCCAGCTTGCATCCACCCCCACACCCAAGGGCGAAACCAGTCCCATGCCGGTGACGACGATACGATCCATGTCTTTCTCCTGTGAGGTCAGGCGTCGAAGCCTAGAAACCATGCTTTCATCTGGTCGATGCGCTCGTGAACCGCGTCATCCGCCGCCGGTCCCGGCAGCAGGATCGTATCTTCCGGCTGAAAGGCTCGGCCAGTCACGCGGTCGATGAGTAGCGGTTGGCGGTCTTCGCCGGTATTGGCGTCGGCGAGCCGCATGGCGACTTCTTCCGGCGGCAAATGTCTGTTGCCCCATGTGAAGAGTGCCATCAGGACAGGGAAGAAATCGCGACCCTTTTCGGTCAGCACATATTCATAGCGCGGAGGCCGTTCATTGTAGAGCCGTCGCTCAAACAGGCCTTCTTCCGTCAAGTGCTTGAGACGGCGCGTCAATATGTTCGGCGCGACCCCGAGATTTTTCTGGAACTCATCGAACCGGCTCAATCCCTGGAGGGCATCGCGCAATATCAGAATGCTCCACCAGTCGCCGACGCTTTCGAGCGCACGGGCTGCGGGGCATTTGAACGTGCTGAAGCTGGTTCTTTGCATGGCAGGGCGAATAGCATGAGTAACTATCATTATGCAAGTCACTAAAATCAGCGCGCCTTTACTGAAGCGAGCGTCAGGCCATGTGTGGCAAAGCGATCCTGAACGCTCAGTATGGGGGCGCCTTGCGGGCGCGCTGCCGCTTTACGGCTTCGGTCCACCAGGCGAGGTCGTCGGCAAAGCGGGGAAAAGCCCTTGCCAGCGCATCGCCGCCGGTTCCGAGAGGCTTGTTTTCAGCGTCCAATGTCGCCCCGATATTTGCGACGGCGAGGGTACTTGAGATGACGACCATCCCCATCTCGGAAAAAGTACCATGCCAGGCGGGCGCCGCATGTGCGCCGGAAAGTCGGCCACCGGAGTAGCTGGCGATGGCGGCTGGCCGCCAAAACCACTCCTCGAGGTAATGATCGGTCAGGTTCTTGAGGCCGGGCTGCATGCCCCAATTGTATTCGCCCGTGACGAAGACGAAGGCATCTGCATCCCGAATTTTTTCGGCAAGCCGCTCCATTTCTCGGGGAGCCGAACCTTTGGGGTATTCCTTATACATTCGATCGAGCATCGGCAGGCCGACATCTTTGGCATCGATCAATTCAACATCATTCCCGCGCTCGCGGAGACCGGTTACGATATAATTGGCAAGACGGATGCCAAGGCGATCCGAGCGATACGAGCCGTAGAGCACGAGAATATTGTCGGTCATTGTTGATTATGTCCTCCATAGCCAACTCTGAAATGAAGCAGCCCAAGGCGCGATGACATTCAAGCCGTCAAAGGGCGCACGCAGCGTCGCATGAAAAGTGATATAGGTCCAATTCCGGAGCTTTCACTGGCGCTCAAGAAAATTGCTAGCTCTCACGGCAATCGTGGCGTGGCGAATTTTCGGCTTTAAGGGCCGCGTTCTGAGGGTGCAGACATGGATGATGATGAGATTCGAAAAGCGCTCGATCGGCATTGGGCTGCCTCCGACGCGAATGATTTTGATGTCGAGCACGATTTATATCAGGACGATGCGCTGCTCGAATATCCGCAATCGGGCGAACGCATCAGGGGGAGGAGCAACATTCAAGCTTCCCGAGTAGCGCAACCCAATTCCAAACGCTTTACAGTGCGGCGGATCGTTGGCACGGGGAACCTCTGGGTCACGGAATTCATCCTTACCTATGACGAAAACCCATCCTACTCGGTGAGCATAATGGAGTTTCGGGACGGCAAGGTGGCGCACGAAACCCAGTACTTTGCAGACCCGTTCGCACCCGGACCGTCGCGAGCGCAATGGGTCGGGTGAGCGAGATGAAACCGTTACGGTAAGATGACGATCTAGGTCCGCGACTCCGCTGGCACAGAAACGGACACTTCTTCCTCGGGAATGTCGTCAAAGGACGCGTAATTGAGGTTGTAGAGTTTCGAATACAGCTTACCGTTCGCCATAAGCTGATGATGGTTGCCGCTTTCGAGCAGCTGGCCGTTCTGCAGCACGATAATGCGGTCGGCCTCGCGAATGGTTGCCAGCCGATGGGCTATGACGAGGCCTGTACGACCCTCGAGCAACTTGACCAGCGCCTTCTGGATCAGCATCTCAGTGTAGCTGTCGATATTCGCTGTGGCTTCGTCGAGCACGAGGATCTTGGCATCCGCGACGAGTGCGCGGGCGAAGCTTACGAGCTGACGCTGGCCGAGCGAAAGACCGCCACCACGCTCGCCGAGAATTGTGTCGTAGCCGTCGGGTAGCTTCATGATGAATTCATGCGCCCCGACCGCCTTTGCCGCCTCGATGATCTCTTCGCGGGTCGCTTCATCCTTGTTGTAGCGAATATTCTCGAGCACCGAACCGGTGAACAGGAAGGGCTCCTGCAACACCATGGCGATTTGCCGGCCGAGCGAATCCTGAGTGAGGGACCGCACGTCGTGACCGCCGACCAACACCTGACCCTGCTGAACATCGTAGAAGCGATGGATGAGCGCCATGGAACTGGATTTACCAGAGCCTGTCGGACCGATCAGCGCAACCGTTTCGCCAGGATTGACCTTGAAGCTGACATTCTTCAGGACCGGATGCTCGGGATTGTAGCCGAAGACGACATCGCGGAATTCGACTGACCCATCCATGTCGCGCGAAAGCTCCTTGGCATCGGGCGCATCCTTGATGTCGATCGGGACGTCCAGCACCTCCGTCAGCCGCTGACCGGAAGCCATGGCGCGCTGCATCACCGAATACTGCATGGTCAGCGACCGGATCGGATCGAAGAAGCGCTGGATGTAAAACAGGAAGGCGACCATGATGCCGACATCCAGCTTGTGGTTCAGCACCATCGAACCGCCGACGATGATGACGATTGCCATGGCCATGCCGGTCAGCGTGTCGACGATCGGCACCATGATCTGGGCATAGCGCGCAGCAGTCAGATGCGCTTGGAGATTGTTATGCGCCTTGTCGTCGAAGAGCGAAAAGTTGACCCCTTGCCGATGCATACCCTGCACAGCACGCACACCATGGATCGCTTCAGCCAACGCACCGTTGGTAATGGAATTCGTCTCATGCGCATTCATGAAGGCGACGCGCGCTTTGGGCAGCCAGAAAAGCCGGACGATGAAGAGGATCGGCATGACGGATAGCGTCAGCAGCCCGAGCCGGAAGTCGAGCGACAGCATGACGATGACGATGCCGAAAAGTAGCGCGATGTCGCCGACGGAAAGCACAGATGTTTCAAGGAATTCCTGCATGGAGTTAACGTCGCCCTGCAAGCGCGACATCAATCGGCCAACCTCGGTTTTGTCCATGAAGGAGAGCGACACCCGCTGCAGGTGAGCGAACATCGCGCGGCGTATGTCGAACAAGACCTCCTCGGCGACCTGGCCGACATAGGTCTCCTGCACATAGCTCGCGCCGTAATTGACCAGGATCGCCACCGCGAAGATCGCGAGCGATAACCACAATGCCGAGTAATCGATGGCGCCAGGCGCCATGGCATTGTCGATGGCATGGCGAATGACCAGCGGTATGACGATCTGCGACGCCGTGAAGAGCAGCACGGCAACGACGGAAATATAGATCTGGCGGCGATAGGGGCTGACGAAGGCCCATATGCGGCGGATGATCTTGCTGTCGAAGACCTTGCCGAAGATTTCCTCTTCGACACGATGCGAGCCAACCACGGCGCGGGGAGGGCGGCGCCCATCTTCGCGCACGTCGTTGCGCTCGGTTTCCGTAATTTCCGACATCGTCAGACCTCCCTTTTCGCTCTTTCGAGCGTCGCGCCAGAGGTCTTGATGACATCGTCCTCCGGGCGAACCTGCAGATCGTAAAGCGCCTTGTACCGCCCTCCAGCGGCCAGAAGCTGCTCATGGGTTCCACGCTCGACGATCTCGCCGTCCTCGATGAACAGGATCTGGTCTGCATGCATCAGTGAGCTCAGCCGGTGCGCGACGATGAGCGTTACCCGGTCGCGGGCGAAGCGTTTCATGGCGCTGCGGATACGCTGCTCCGTGGCAGCGTCGATGGCGGCGGTCGAGTCGTCGAACACCATGACGGCCGGTTTCAGCATCAGTGTGCGGGCAATCGTCAGACGCTGGCGTTGGCCGCCGGAGAGCGACACGCCGCGCTCGCCCACAACAGTCGTATAGCCGGCGGGTAGCCCGAGAATATAGTTGTGCAGCTGGGCCGACTCTGCCGCGCGCTCGATGCGGGTTTCCTTCGCCCAGGGGTCACCATAGGCAATGTTGTTTTCGATGCTCGTCGTAAACAGGAAAGAGTCCTGCTGAACAACGGCAACGTTCTGCCGTAGCGACTGCAGCGTCGCCTTGCGGATGTCCTGGCCATCGATCGTCACGCGGCCATCCGTGACGTCATAGAAGCGCGGGATCAGGTGGGCGATCGTGGACTTGCCGCTGCCAGGCGGTCCGACGATGCCGATCGTCTCGCCACGCTTTGCCTCAAAACAGATATTCGTCAGAACAGGCCGTTTTTCCGGCCCAGGATAGCTGAAGCCGACATTCTCGAAGCGCAACGTACCCTCTGTCACAACAAGCGGCTTGGCGTCCGGAGCGTCCTTGATCGGAATATCGAGATCGAGGAGAGCGAACAAGCGCGAGCCGCAGGTCGAGGCGCGTGCGAAGGCGTTGACCATCAGTCCGAGCTGGCGCACCGGCATCTGCAGGATCGTCATGAAGGTCAGGAAGGAGGCGAGGGTGCCGACGCTGATCTCCCCGGCGATCACCTTTAGGCCGCCCATCCAGAGCACGAGGCCCATGGAAATGAAAAAGGACAGATTCATCGCACTGGTATTGATGACGCGGATACCGACGCGCCGATGAGCGAGGTGCAATGCACTCTGCGACGCCCTGTCGAACTTCATGATTTCGTGCAACTGAGCGGCGAAGGCCCGGACGACGCGGATACCGCCGAGATTTTCCTCCATCACGCGCGTCAGCACCGAAAGGCGCTCCTGCAGGTCGAGCCAGGTTGCCCGGAGCCGCAATTGCGTCACCGAAGAGCGCCATGCCACGAAAGGAACAAAGCTCAAGGCGAGCAGGCCGAGCACCACATCCGTCGACAGCAGCATATAGGCGCCGACGCCGATCAGCATGCCAAGCAGCAACATGCGCACCAGTGCCGTGGAAAAATACATGCGCACGCCTTCCAGATCGAGCAGGCCCACGGTGATGAGATCGCCGGAATGGACCTTGTCGTGGAAGCTGAAGGAGAGCTGCTGGATCTTTTCGTAGCATGCGAGCCTGAGCTCGTAGCCCATGTGATGGCCGACGGACTCGCTGTAGTAGTTCTGCACCATCGTGAACAGGCCGCGCAGGATGCTGATCACGAGCAGCAGAAGCGCCGTAGTCATCAACGCGCTCTCGGCGATCTGGCCGGCCGCGCCACCGGCAACCGCCGTCTGCGTCTGGTCGACTGCTCGGCCGAGCATGCGAGGTATCATCAACTGCAACGTTGCAGCCACGAAAGTTGCCCCTATGGCGAAGCTTGTCTGCCAGGGATGGCGCAGCGTCATATGGGTGATCCGCACGATCGTCGAGAGACCTTGTCCCCAACCAGCCGCATTGACATGCGCGCGCGAAGCCAAGGACTTCGCCGCGCTTCTTGAAGAATCGCTGCTCACGCTTTTATCCAGGTAATTTCTAAAGAGGCGGGCCCGGAGTCGGGTTCGTATCTCAGGGGAAACATTGATACGATGAATTTTGCCGATTCCGTGGCGACGTTCAAGAGTCAATCGGTCACAAGTCCCGCGTCAACGTTAGATTGCGTGTTCGAAAAATTATCGATGAGATGTAGGGATCGAGACCGGGGGCACGTCCTTTGAGCATTAACCCTGAAACAAGGAGGATAATATGCGCAAGGTCACAGCAGCGACATTCATCAGTCTTGACGGGATCATGCAGGCGCCCGGCGGTCCGCAGGAAGATCCGACCGGTGGTTTCGAGCACGGCGGCTGGGTGTTCCCCCATGCCGACGAAACGACGGGCAAGGTGCTCTTCGAAACCTTCGAGAAGCCGTTCGACCTGCTGCTCGGACGTAAGACCTATGATATTTTCGCGGCGCATTGGCCTCATGTCGGCAACGACGATCCCGTCGCCACGAAGTTCAACTCAGTTACCAAATATGTTGCGACGCGCGGAAGCGGCGCGCTGAATTGGAACAATAGCCGGTCGCTCGGCAGCGATGTCGTGGCGGCGATCAAGGAGCTGAAGGCGGGTGAGGGGCCGGATCTGTTGATCCAGGGCAGCGGCAATCTCATTCAGACCCTGCTGCGCAATGAATTGATCGACGAATTCAAGCTGATGATCTTTCCGCTCGTGCTGGGTGGCGGCAAGAAGTTGTTTGCCGATGGTGCCATTCCCGCGGCGATGAAGCTGGTGCACACGCAGTCGTCTCCGACGGGCGTCATCTTTGCGACCTATCAGCCAGACGGCCCCGTCAAGACAGGCTCGTTCGCTCTGCCTGACCCATCGGAAGAGGAAATCGAACGGCGTAACCGGCTGTAGCAATCGGCAGCTGAGGGGTAAGACGCGTCTCCGATCGAGACTAGACTTCGTGCTCCCGGCTGCCTTGCAATTCGCGCAGGGATTTCATGATCTCGCGAAGACCTTTTGTGAGATGCTTGTCGCGGCGTAGCACC
>NZ_JAELTU010001059.1 GCF_016429015.1 Rhizobium sp. ASV20 | reverse complement strand
CCGATTGTTGAGGCCCTTGTGGGAACGGTGCTCGACGCTGGGCATGATCTCTCGTTTTGCGGCGTCATAGGATCGGAGCTTGTCGGTAACCATCACGCGCGGCGCGCGGCCTTGGCCCTTCAGCAGCCTGCGCATCAGGCGTTTGGCTGCCTTGGCATTGCGGCGGCTTTGCACCAGAACCTCCAGAACGAAACCATCCTGATCAACCGCCCGCCACAGCCAGTGCTTTTTGCCGCCGATCGAAACGACG
>NZ_JAELTU010000171.1 GCF_016429015.1 Rhizobium sp. ASV20 | reverse complement strand
GCTCCACATTGCGCTTGCCGAGTTCGTCCTTGATCGCAGCCGGATCGGCGGCAATGGCAACACCGCCAAGATTGGCCTGCTCGTTCTGGTTTTCCTTACCAAGGGCCAGATCAATGAACTCATAGGCGAGATCCTTGTTCTTGGAGCCCTTCGGCACCACGAACAGGTTTCCAGTCGAACCGACGGTGTACTTTGGAGTCGGGAAGAGGAACTGGCTCCATTTGAAGTTTTTGATCGAGCCGGCGAAATTGCCGTTGTTCCAGGTGCCGCTGATAAACATCGGCGCCTTGCCGGACGAGAAGAGGTTGTCAGCACCGCCGGTGCCCTTCAGGCCGGTCGAATCCTTGGAGATGTAGCCCTTGCCCACCCAGTCGACGATCTTCTTGGCGGCGAAGAGAAAGGGCTTGGTGTCGAGCGGCGCCTTGAGGCCCTGATAGTTATTGACCCAGGTATCGTCGGCCTGCGTCAACGCCAGCGTATAGAGCAGATGCTGACCGTTCGAATCCACGGTCCCCAAAGAAAGCGGCGTGATGCCCTTCTGCTTGAAGGTGTCGAGCGCAGCTTCGAATTCGGCCAGCGTCGTCGGCACTTTCACGCCGTTCGCCTGGAACATATCGATATTGTAGAAAACAGAAACAAACTCCGCATAGGCCGGAATGCCGATAATCGGACCAGAACCATAGGTGCCGTTGGCATCATATTTGCTTAGTTGCATGCTGTTTTCGTTCAGGATCTTGTCCCAGCCGCGCGACTTGAACTGATCGTCGAGCGGCGTCAGCAGGCCCTGTGAAGCAACGAGGCCGGCCGTGGCATTGCCCTTGTTGTATTCGAGTACGTCGGGAGCCTGGTCTGAATTGAGAATGAGACTGCCGGCCTTTTGCAACTGCTCGAAAGTCTTCAGCTCGAAATTGACTGTGATATCAGGATGCTTGGCCTTCAGTTCGTCGAGAGCCTTCGTCCAGGCCTTGGACTGCGGCGTGTCAGGCAGCTCGAACCACCAGATATTGAATGTCTTGCTCTGGGCTTGCGCCACGCCGGCAGCCAGCAGGAGCGACATGCCGGCCGTAATCGCCAGCTTCGAAAAAATATTCATATATTCTCCTCCACCTGCGAACCGTGACGGTTTTGAACCGACGACATGGCCCGCGCTGCCGTCGGCTTTCCCTCATCACTACCAGGCATTCGCCGTCCCTCGGGACGATCAGCGGATGCTCGGCAGCTCCTCCATTTGGTTGCCCGTCTCGCACAGAGCGTTGGCCGCCCCATGCCTTTGATTAACGCACAACTTGCCTCCTAAATCGATGCAGATTCGCAAATACGCGCATTACTCGACGAATTCGCCGCCCCGGCTTCTCTTGAGATAGTTCAAGCCGTGAACCTGACCAGTCATCTCGAGAGCATCGCGATAGACCGGATCGTGCCAGCCCTCGATGTCGATCGAACCGGTCCAGCCCGCGAGGCGCAGCTCGGAGATGATGTCCGTCCAGTTGCTATCGCCGAAGCCCGGCGTGCGCATGAAAACGAACTTTTCCTTGCCGAAGATGCCGTGTTCCTTGATGACGTCCCAGCGGATCGTCGCGTCCTTGCCATGGACGTGGAAAATCTTTTTCGCCCATTTGCGGATCTGCGGCAGCGGCTCGATCAGATAGACCATCTGATGGCACGGCTCCCATTCAAGACCGATATTGTCGTCCGGAGTCTCGTTGAACATCAATTCCCAGGCATCGGGATTATGCGCGATGTTCCAGTCGCCGGTCGCCCAATTGCCGTCCATGGCGCAGTTTTCGAAGGCGATCTTGATGCCCTTGTCGGCTGCACGCTTGGCAAGCCCGCTCCAGACCTGCTTATAACGCGGCAGGCTGTCGGTGAGCGGCTTGTTGCGGATGCGCCCGGTAAAGCCGGCAACGCAGGTCGCGCCGAAATGATGGGCGTTGTCGATGCAGTCTTTCCATCCCTGCAGCGTCTGCAAGTCGAGCTCGCGTTCTTCGAGCGGATTGCCGAACATGCCAAGGGTCGAAATGGTGATGTCGCGATCGCCGATAGCGTCGCGGCAGCGCTTGCCGAGATCCGCAAGGTTCTGACCGTTGGTGGTCTGCCAGAAGAAGGGCTCGAAGCTTTCGAAGCCGAGATCGGCGATCTTGGCGATGTTATTGGCGGCATCCTCGTTCGTAGCCCTGATCATCGTGCCGATGCGGATGGCCTTTGCCGGATTGGTCATAGTCTTACTGTCCTTGTGCTGAAATATCGATGCGGCGACCCGTCTTGGCGCTCTCGATGGCGCCTAAAACCATGGCGAGGCTGCGAATATTGTCATCGCTTGCGGTCTCCGGCGCCTTGCCGGTCCTGATCGCTTCGATGAACGAGGCGATCACGCTGGCATGGCCGTGCGTCTCTTCCTCATGCTTTGGTCCGGGAACTTCGATCGGCGTGAAGCCGTGCAACAGGCCGGGTTCGTTGCCGGAGACGCTGGCTTCGAAATTCTCGTCGCCGTCCCAGGTGAGCATGCCCTTGCTGCCGGTCAGCCGCCATTGGCTCTCCCAGCTCGTGCGCCTGCCCTCGGCACACCAGGAGCCGCGATAGCTGAAAACGACATCATCTGAAAAATCGAAGAGCGCATGCGCCGATGCGCCATGCCTGTACCATGACCCCACAGGGTTCTTTTCGACGCAATAGACCGAAAGGGGCACTTTGCCGGAAACGAAGCGAGCGGCATCGAAGGTATGGATCGCCATGTCGAGAAGCAGCACATTGTCCATCTCCTCGCGGAAGCCGCCGAAATGCGGCCCGAGGAAGAAATCGCAGTGGACACCTGTAAGCTCACCGATCGCCCCCTGCTCCACGAAACGTCGCAGGCGACGGATCCCCGAGATGTAGCGGCGGTTCTGAATGATGGCATGAACTCTGCCGGCCTTGGCTGCAAGGTCGATCAGGGCGGCCCCTTCTGCGAGGGATGTCGCCATCGGCTTTTCGCTGAGCACATGGCAACCGGCCTTCAGCGCCGTCGACACCACGCCGAAGCGCGCAGCCGGAATGACGACGTCGAAAACAAGATCTGCCTTCGTCGCGGCGATGACTTCCGCCAGATCGGAGCCGATGACGGCATTTTCCAGCGAGAACTCTGCGGCAAGGTTTTCAGCGGTCGCTCGATTGAGATCGACCAGGCCAACGACCTGAATGGAATCGGCAAGCGCCGGCGTCGAGGCGATGGCCCTGAGCCAGCCTTTGGACATAGCTCCGCACCCGCACAAAATGGCATTGAATTTCACGATGTCCTCCAGCGGGTGGCGGTCAACCCCTCATGACACGCGCTCCGTAAACGTTTACGATACTAGGCGAAAAGATTTTCCTGTGTCAATAGAGGAGGACTACGGAAAATGGCGCATGGAGGAAAACCGCGGCCGATGAAGGGAATTCGTCAGCTTGCCGAGCATCTCGATATCTCGATCGGCACAGTATCACGCGCATTGAACGGCAAGCCGGATGTGAACGAGGAGACCCGCAAGCGTGTGCTCGCCGCCGCCGAACAACTGGGCTATGTCGCCAATCAATCCGGACGCAGCCTGCGGCAGGGTACGACGAACGTTATCGGGCTGATGATCCAATCCAGCCGCGAAACGGTTGAAAACAGCGACAACTTCTTCCTGACGGTGACGGGTGGACTGCAGAGCGTGTTCTCACGGCACAATCTCGATCTGATCATGCTCCCCTGCCCGCATGACGAAGACCCCTATGAATATCTGAAACGCATGGTGGCGAGACGTATCGTCGATGCGCTGATCCTGTCCGAGACGCAGCGCGTCGACAAGCGCTTCGATCTGCTCGCCAGGGCCAAGATCCCCTTTGCAGCACTTGGCCGCAGCCTCTCGGGTGCGCAGCACCCTTGGGCCGACCTGGATTTCGATAGCGTTGCCAACAGCGCCGTCGACCGGCTCGTCGAGCGTGGGCACCGGCGCATTGCCATCAGTGTGCCGACCAGCGATATCAACCTCGGCTTCGTCTTCGCGGAAGGCTATCGTCGTGCTTTGGAGCGACATGGTATTCCCTACGACCCGGCGCTCGTCATCCGCGCCAAATCGAGCGAACAGGGTGGCTACCAGGTTGCCGATGAATTGCTTCGGCTCGAAGACAGACCAACCGCCGTCATCCTGATCTACGAGCTGATGGCCATCGGTCTCTATCGCCGCGTCATGGAAGCCGGCATCATTCCCGGCCGGGATATCGCCGTCGTGGGCTTTCGCGAGGCGCCGCGCGCCAAATTCCTGCAGCCGACCCTCACCTGCTTTCGCACCTCGCTGCACGATCTCGGCGTCGAACTCGCCGAAATTCTGCTTTCCAGCATGCCTGCCTATAATCACCTGTATCCCGATACAAATAGGCAGCGAACCTGGCCGCTCGAGCTTGTCCCGGGGGAGAGCGACGCCTTCTACCTGCCGTCGGGCAGGTAAGGCAGCGCCGAAACGCCGCAGCAACCATATCGACGGTTGCGGCGTCGCCCATCAATTGCCATGTAGGGCATCGCAAACAGGGGTAGCGGCTTGAGCGAAGAAACCATCACACTTTACGAAGCGATCGGCGGAGATCGGACGGTACGCGCATTGACTGCCCGCTTCTACGAACTGATGGACACGCTGCCGGAAGCCGCCAACTGCCGCGCCGTGCATCCGCCAAGCCTCGAAGGCTCGCAGGAGAAATTCTACGAATATCTGACCGGTTATCTCGGCGGGCCGCCCCTCTATGTCGAAAAGCGTGGCCATCCACGCCTGCGCAGTCGCCATTTCATCGCCGCCATTGGCCCGAGAGAGCGCGACGAGTGGCTGCTTTGCTTCCGCCGCGCCATGGATGAAACCATCGAGAACGAAAAACTGCGAGCCATTATCTGGGAGCCGGTCGAGCGCCTGGCCTTCCACATGCAGAACAAGGAATGAGAAAGATGAGTGTTGGCGCCATGATCCGTCCGGCCACCCTGTTTATCGCCGGCATCCTTGGCGGAGGTGGGGTCGCACTTGCTGCTGCTGCCACGCACGGAGGCGACACGCATTTTCTCGGCGCGGCTTCAACCATGAGCCTGGCACACGCTCCTGCCCTGCTGGCGCTCTACGCCGGCTACGATCGCATCCGTACCGCGCCGATCGCCGCCGTCCTGCTGGGACTGGGGACGCTGATCTTCGCCGGCGATCTCGTCATCAGACATTTTGGTGGAAACTCGCTGTTTCCGATGGCCGCACCAACGGGCGGAATGGGCATGATTGCCGGCTGGGCTGCGATAGCAATCGGCGCGTTCTTTAGAATAGGCAACGCCAAGGCATGAAACCAGGGCGGTCTTAAAGCGTTAAAAGAACGAGAAAAATTCCGGCTCAGATCCCCGGAACGACGCTGAAGCCCTCGAACTGCGGCGGCCCCCAATAGAGCCGCTTGTTATCGCCGGCGTTGCGATGCGCCTGGCGAAAATGTTCGGATTTCGTCCAGCTGATGAAATCGTCTTCAGTGCGCCAGCTCGTATGCGACGAAAACACCGTATGGCCCTCCTCCACATTCGATTTGCCACGCAAGAGGCGGAATTCAAGAAATCCCGGCACCTCGGATAAGCGGGAATCGCGCCCTCTCCAGACCTCTTCGAATTCGCCCTCCAAACCGATGACGACCTTGAAGCGGTTCATGGCGATAAACATGGCAACCTCGTTCGACGATCAGACCTTCTTGCGACGCGCGATAATGTTATCCACGTCCGGCGCAAAGGCAATGACATTTGCGCCATCGTGTGCGGTCTCATCCAGGCTGCCGTCCGCCATCTCGCCCGGGCGACGAGCTTTCCAGGATGGAAAGGTCGTCACGTTCGGTGCCCGCTTCTGCTCCTCGGCGCGGCGCATCAGCAATTCATAGAGCTCGGGCACCAGGCCGTCACCATTCTGAGCGGCCATCTTGTGAAGGCCGATCAGCATAAACCCGTCAGGGCCATCATCGATCATTGGGAAACGTCTCGTTCTTTCATCGTCTGCAGCGCTCGCTCGAGGCTGGACTTGCTGCCGTTGCGCAGCGGAATGAAGGTTTTGCCGAATTTCTTGCAGCCGGTCTTCACCCGCAGGCAGGCATCGTGGCTGATACAGTCGATGGGGCAGAAAACGCAGTCGACCGAAGGCAATACCGTATCGATACGCGAAACGGCTTCGCGCAGACCGCCATCGTGATGGATAAGCTCTGCCCCGAAGTTGCTGGCGATCTGGCGCAGATGCGCCACCTGGCAATCGCGACCGCCCACATAGAGAAAACTGCGCACGTCGAGTCCGGACTTCGCCGGAGCCTGCGCCGGCGTCTGTGCCTGGCGGCCATCCCGGCCAGAATCCTTCTTCCCCTTACGCGCCATACATCACCCGTTTGCTGGTTGCTCTTGCGCGCCCGATTCCACCGGACGCGAGGCGACCTTAGTAAACATGACTTTTAGAGTAAAGTATAAAGTTGAGGATTTGCATCATATTTTATCTCACCGCTCGATCGACCGGGTCATCGCCTGTAATCTGTATCCATCAACACAGTTCATTCGCTGCGATCGGGTCCTGAAAAAGCTCGAATATTGGGCATTTCCACGCTGACCTAGCGCCGCGTCACCTGGACTTCCTGAGTGAACGACCAGCTTGGCTTGCCCCATTCCGGCGGCAAAGGCGGGAAAGGCGCTGCCCTGCGGATGCCGTCGGTAACCGCTTCGTCGAGCTCGGGAATGCCGGAGCTTCGGGCAATCGACATTGAACTCAAACCACCATTGGCACCAATCGTAAGACGGACACGCACCGTGATGCCCCCGTCATACTTCGACGAAACACGGACAGCTCTTCGAATACGAGCCTGAACTTTGCCTGGATAGTTGGCAACGGCTGCACTTCCCGCACCCGTCCGCTGAGCATTCGCCACGGAGTTGGTATCAGACTGTGCTGTCTCCGTACCCTCGGAGGAACCTCTTTTACTGCTCTCCTGGCTCTCGCCTTTCGATCCCGACTTTGCTTTCACGACCTTCGCGACCGGCTTCTTGACTTCCCTCGGCTTTTCCACAGGCTTCGGCTTGGCCACGGGCGTTACGACCTCAGGCATAGGCTGGACGGGTTGTGCTTCGGCAACTTGGGTGTCGACAGCCTGGATAGGCTCCGCAGGCTGGATCACCGTCGTCTCGGCCGGCGCCTGCGTTGCCAAAATCTGCGGCTGCTCGGGCACGACGGTTTCGGGAGGTGCCTGCTCGACCGGCTGTACGGCTTCCGCCGTCTGTACCGGTTGAGCTTCGACTGCTTGCGGCTGCACGACATCAGGCTGCGGCTGCTGGGTCTCTTCCGGCGTAACTTCGGTCGGCTGTACCGTCTGCGGCTGAACCGCCTCCGCGGTCACTTGCTCGGGCTCCGGGTTTTCCTCGCCCGCGGCCATCTGATCCGCGTCTGAATTGCCGATCATGATGACGCTAACCGTATCACCCGCCTCCTCCTGCGCTTCTTCCGGCGTTGCAACGAAAGTTAGCAGTAGGAGGGCAACGACGACCCCATGAAACAGGCAGGATCCAAGGCCGGAGAAGAGAAGCGGCGCCTTGCGACCCGCAGCCGCCACCGGAAGCTTCTCAGGCAATGCATCCATCGGCAATTGTTCTGCCGCCTCGACTTGCGCGGGCTCGGTCGGATGCTCCGGAAAGGAACTGATCTGCGTAAAGCGGCTGTAGTGCATCACCGTCTCGCCGGCGGGCGGACGTGGCACACCTTCAAGACCAGTCAATTCATGGCCCGGCAACGCGCTCGGATAGTTGTCATTCAAACCGCCATTAGCGCGGCGTTCGATGGAAACCTTGACCGAGCGCATCGCCATGGCCCTCAGCCTTCAAAGGGAACGGATATCTGAGAGCGGGTGCTCAACGCGGCTTTACACTCGCCCGCCGCCGGGCCATCGCAGACCGGCGTATCGTTGATGATGATCCGGGAAACCGTCTCGCACTTGACGCCGGGCATATCGAATTGCCGCACACGCTTCTTGCCGAGCGGCAGATCGCGGAAATCGAGGACGGTAACGCGGTCGACGGCATTCTTGTCGTTGAAGAAGGCAAGCTCGAAGGAGATCTTGTTGATCGGCGTCGCCATATCGTTTTCGGCGACGAAGGTCATCATGCAGCCCTTCTGTGATGACGCCAGAGCATTGAGCTCGATGTTGAGTTTGTGCGCAGCCGCTGCCGGAGTTGCGTTCGCGTCCTCGGCAAAAGCCGGAGAAAAGTTTGCCGCGGCAAATATTCCCGAAATCGCGAGTGCCAAGATCGTCTTCGTCAGCATCGGCCTGTCTCCTGAATATGCTTTCACACGCGCCTTCGCGGTCGGCTGCCCTAGCGTGTGTCGTCGAAATTTTTAAACTTGACTTTATCCGTATCCTATTGCGTCTTTATGAAACCATGAGTATGAGAGTCAAGATAAATTTGGCAGGACGGCAGTTCTGCCCCCGATGAATTTTCAGGCAAAACCAAGCAGGATGATTGCTGACAAGAACCAAACGCCGCCGGCACAGAACACGGCGGCACCGCAGCTAAGAATAGTCGAGAGCACGGATATTTTCCGCGGCCAGACGGAAATCATGATCAAGCACGAAGGCGTCATCTACCGCATGAAGATCACGCGCCAAGGCAAGCTCATACTCAACAAATAGGCATGACAGATGACTGACACGACCCGCCCCACCCCTGCCGAAATCCGCGCCTTCCGCGCCGAGAACCCGAAGATGCGCGAGCGCGACATCGCTGCCCGCCTCAACATTTCCGAAGCAGCCCTGGTTGCGGCGGAAGTCGGCATTTCAGCCATCCGTATCGATGCAAGCGTCGAGCGCTTTCTCGAGCGGATCGCTTCGCTGGGCGAAATCATGGCTCTGTC
This sequence comes from Rhizobium sp. ASV20, assembly GCF_016429015.1. GTDB lineage: Bacteria > Pseudomonadota > Alphaproteobacteria > Rhizobiales > Rhizobiaceae > Rhizobium. The sequence continues at coordinate 7,497 of NZ_JAELTU010000171.1, read as the reverse complement.
GCGCAACGAGAGCGCCGTCCATGAGAAGATCGGCGTCTATGAAAACATGAAGTTCGGTGCGCAGGCAGCCATCGTTCTTGGCGACAATATCGACCTGCGCATCTTCCCGAAGCGCTGGGTGCACGGCTTTGCCGTTACCAAGACGGACGGCGATCAGCAGAAGCTGAGCCTGCAATTTTTCGACAAAGCCGGCGATGCCGTCCATAAGATCCACCTGCGCCCGGCCTCGAATGTCGAGGCCTATCACACCATGGTCGCCGAACTGCGCATCGAAGACCAGTCGCAGGAATTCGCCGAGGATCGCTCGGGCTATGACAACGGCGCGACGGATGGCGATGTCAGCCGTGACGAGCTGCGCGACCACTGGAGCCGCATGACCGACACGCACGAATTCTTCGGCATGTTGAAGAAGCTGAAGATCGGCCGTCAGGACGCCATCCGCACCGTCGGCGACGACTATGCCTGGAAGCTGGATGCCGGTGCCGTCGCAGAGATGATGCACGCCTCGGTGCGTGAGGGACTGCCGATCATGTGCTTCGTCGCCAATGAAGGCACGGTGCAGATCCATTCCGGCCCGATCTTCAACGTGCAAACGATGGGTCCATGGATCAACGTCATGGATCCGACCTTCCACCTTCATCTTCGGCAGGACCAGATCGCCGAGACCTGGGCCGTGCGCAAGCCGACCAAGGACGGACATGTCAGCTCGCTCGAAGCCTACAATGCCAAGGGCGAGATGATCATTCAGTTCTTCGGCAAGCGGAAGGAAGGCTTCGACGAGCGTCCTGACTGGCGTGCCATCGTCGAAAATCTGACAAAGGCCGGCGCCAGCGTCGCTGCATAAGAAGTGGCAAATGACGATGTTTAAAAACCTCAAGCGCATCAGGGCGTGGGAAATCGCCCTGACCATGGCGATCATGGCTCTGCCACTTGTTCCAGCGAGCCCCATCGCGGGCTACGGCAGCTTCGTACAGCATGCCCACGGCGGGGAAACGCCAAAGAAGCTCGACACGACACGACTGGTTTCCATCGGCGGCGACGTGACCGAGATCGTCTATGCGCTCGGCGAGGAGAAGCGGCTGATCGCCCGCGATTCCACCAGCCTCTATCCGAAGGAAGTCACCAAGCTTCCAGACGTCGGCTACATGCGTGCCCTGTCGCCGGAAGGCATCCTGGCGGTCAACCCGACTGCCATCATCGCGGTTGAGGGCTCGGGCCCACCCGAGGCGCTGGCGGTATTGCGCAATGCCAGCTTGCCGTTCGAAACAGTGCCGCAGACCTATGATCGCGACGGAATCCTGAAAAAGATTGAGGTCGTCGGTTCGCTGCTCGGCGTCCAGGAAAAGGCGAAGATCCTGGAAGGTAAGGTTGCCGCCGACCTCGATGCGGCGATCAACGACTCGGCCAAGCGTCCGGAGGCCGAACGCAAGCGCGTGCTGTTCGTGCTCAGCCTCCAGAACGGCAAGATCCTGGCATCTGGAAGCAACACGGCTGCCGATGGCATCATCAAGCTCACCGGTGCGATCAATGCGATCAGCGGCTTCTCCGGCTACAAATCGGTAACGGACGAAGCGCTCATCGAAGCCAAGCCGGACGTCATCCTCATCATGGATCGCGAAGGCCCGTTGTCGATGACGAACGAGGATCTGCTCAAGCAGCCGGCTATTTCCTTGACGCCGGCCGCCAGCCACAAGGCAATCATACGCATGGACGGCCTGCATCTGCTCGGGTTCGGCCCGCGCACCGCCAGCGCCATTCGCGAACTGAACGCGGCGATCTACGGAGGCTGACGTGGCATTCAACGATGCCATGGCAGGGCTGAAGCAGATGTCGCAGCCCAACGAACAACGCCGCGAAGGGGATCGCACCGCACTTGCGATCCTCGTCATCGCCGGCCTCGTTCTGGTGTCCATGGCGGCCCTGGCTTTCTCGATCACGACGGGTGCCTCGAATGCATCGATCATCGACGTGATCGGCAGCATGGTAAGCGGCAAGGCTGAGAGCGCACTCAGCGTCCGCGACCGCATCGTCATCTTCGACATCCGTCTGCCCCGCGCCATTCTCGGCTTTCTGATCGGCGGTGGCTTGGCGGTTTCAGGGGCCGTCATGCAGGGCTTGTTCCGCAACCCGCTTGCCGATCCCGGCCTGATCGGCGTTTCCGCCGGCTCCAGCCTCGGCGCAGTCGCGATGATCGTGCTCGGCGGCAGCGTGCTGGCCCCGGTGGTGCACGTCTTCGGCATCTTCTCCTTGCCTATCGCCGCCTTCGTCGGCGGCCTGATAACGACGATACTGCTCTACAAGATTGCGACCCGGCACGGACAGACCTCGATCGCGACCATGCTGCTTGCCGGCATTGCGCTCGGCTCCCTCGCTCTGGCCGCGACGGGCATCCTGATTTACATGGCTGATGACCGGCAATTGCGCGACCTGACTTTCTGGAGCATGGGATCATTGGCCGGCTCTACCTGGAGCAAGGTCGCCGGCGCCGGTCCGATCATCATCCTTTCGCTGCTGCCCCTGCCCTTCATGGCCCGCGGCCTCAACGCGCTGACACTTGGCGAAGCCGCAGCCTTTCACATGGGCGTCGCTGTCCAGCGGTTGAAGAATGTCGCCATTGTCAGCGTCGCTGCTGCCGTCGGCGCTTCTGTGGCTGTCAGCGGCGGCATCGGCTTTGTCGGCATCGTGGTGCCGCACATCCTGCGCATGGTCATCGGGCCAGACCACCGCTTCCTGCTTCCAGCGTCAGCCCTGCTCGGCGGCTCGTTGCTGGTCATTGCCGATGTGGTCGCCCGCACCATCGTTTCCCCTGCCGAACTGCCGATTGGCATTCTGACGGCAGGCGTCGGCGGTCCCTTCTTCCTGTGGATGCTGCTGCGGCAGCGCTCGCGCCTCAGCCTGTGAGCCTGCAATGATCGATGTATCCAACCTCTCCGTCCGCCTTGCCGGCAAGACGATCGTTCAGGACGTGTCCTTTGCGGCAGAAGCAGGAACGCTGACGGCAATCTGCGGGCCGAACGGCTCGGGTAAGACGACCACGATGAAGGCCATTTCAGGTGAACTCGCCTATCAAGGCTCGGTTCACATGAACAGCTCCGAGATCCGTGGGCTGGAGCCATGGCAACTTGCCGAAATGCGGGGCGTCCTGCCGCAGGCAAGTTCGATCTCCTTCCCCTTTACCGTGCGAGAAATCGTTCGCATGGGCCTGACGAGCGGGCGCAACCGGCATCCGGAACAGGCTGATCGCACGGCGGCCGAGGCGCTCGCTTCCGTCGATCTCGCCGGCTTCGAAGGCCGCTTTTATCAGGAGCTCTCCGGCGGTGAGCAACAGCGCGTGCAGCTCGCCCGCGTCATCTGCCAGATTTCCGAGCCGGTCCTCGAAGGCAAACCCTGCTGGCTTCTGCTCGACGAGCCGGTCTCCAGCCTGGATATCAGCCACCAACTCACAATTATGACGCTCGCCCAGCGGTTCTGCCAGCGTGGCGGCGGTGTCGTCGCGGTCATGCACGATCTCAACCTTACCGCGCTTTTTGCCGACCGCATGGTCTTGCTGAAAGCGGGCCGCCTGCAAGCAGCGGGTCCCGTCAAGGAAGTCCTGACCGACAGGCACCTCCAGGACGTCTTTGGCTGCAATCTGCGGGTCAATCGTGTTCCGGCCAACGACGCCCCCTTCGTGCTCGCGCACAGTGCACTCGCCGACTGACGGCCTTCCAATCGCCTCGTCTGGAACTTTTTGCTGCATCCGCGCGTTGAAGTTCAGCGATCGGAATGAGTGTTCCGATCGAATAGAGTTTATTGCGTCGGATACCCCCGACCATCTCGAACGATAGGCGCTCTTTTGAGCCCGGATAAAGCAAAGGGAGCTAGATATGGCTGCATCCATTCTCCATTCGGCGCGCAGCAAGCGCAACGGCAGCAACTTGCAGGACGTCGAGGCAAGCATCGAAGATCAGATCGAATCGCTACGCGAGGAAGTCGCTGCCTTTGCAAAGCTCATCAGCGACAGCAGCGCAAAGCAGAGCAAGAAACTGCGGGCGAGTGCCGAATCGGGATTTGACGACCTGTCGGTTCGCGGGGAGGAATTGCTGCGTGATCTGCAACGCGGCTATGCGAAAAGCTCGCGCGAAGTCCGCAGAACCGTACGCCAGCACCCGGTTGCGACCATTGGCGCCGCTGCTGCATTCGGTCTCGCCGTTGCCCTGCTGCTGTCTCGCCGCTAGGGTGGCGGGATGATCGGTTCCATCCTTGGCCTGCTTTTGTCAGGCACATTCAACCGTACCGTTGCGCGAACCAAGCGCAACGGTATTTTCATCGCACTCGCAATCCTATTTCTGCTGACAGCTTACGTGGCAGCACTTGTCGCAGCGGCCGTCTGGCTCGCAACAATTTATGGTGCGGCAGTTGCGGCTCTCCTGATCGCGGCCGGCGCTCTACTGCTTGGCCTGATCGTGCTGGTTGTTATGGCGATCATTGATAAGCAGGAGCAACGCCGGGCTCGCGAGCGTCGGCTGGCGATGGAATCGATGGCGGCGGCCGTTCTCGGTCTCGTGCGCAAGCAACCATTGATGACTGCAGCTGTTGCTGCAGCCCTGCTCTTCGGCAATTTGTTCGGAACCAGGGACGACGACGATTGAATCGAGCGGCTTCTACTTGAGAACGACGACGGCAAGAATTGGATTGATCGCCGTTGAGTAGCGACCAGTATCAACAGCTTGAAAGTGGTCAAAATGAAAAAGCCCGGTCTCTCGACCGGGCTTTTTTTCAGAAGGCGAATGCCTTCGAAGTCAATGGCGCTGAGGTCGCATCGGGGCCGAAATCCGCCTCGCCAGAAATATCTAGTATCTCCTGCAGCCGCTGGCGCGCGCGGTTGACGCGGCTCTTGATCGTCCCAACGGCGCAGCCGCAAATTTCGGCAGCCTCTTCGTAGGAAAACCCGGAAGCTCCCACCAGGATGATCGCTTCTCGCTGGTCCGGCGGCAGCTGATCCAGCGCCTTGCGGAAATCCTGAAGGTCGACCGCGCCGTATTGCGAGGGATGCGTTGCCATCGATTCGGTGAAGACGCCGTCACTGTCCTGCACTTCGCGACCACTCTTGCGCATCTGGCTGTAAAGCTCGTTGCGCAAGATCGTGAAGAGCCAGGCCTTCATATTGGTGCCCATCTCGAAATGATCCTGCTTGGCCCAGGCCTTCATGATCGTGTCCTGAACCAGATCGTCGGCGCGATCGTGGCGGCCCGTCAACGAAATGGCAAAGGCACGGAGGCTCGGGAGAGCGGAGAGCAGTTCGCGCTTGAAGCTCGTTTGCTGTTCCATGGCGCGCACCTCCTATTCGGAGACTTTTGCGGAGGCCAGGCGCTCGGCATGATCGAGCTTTTCGAGCAGATCAAGAAACCGATCGGGAATGGCTTCATCCTGCATGGCCGAATAGAAAGAACGCAGCCTGTTGCCGATCTGATTGTTGGGATCGAGAATATCTACTGCGCGCAGATCCGATACTGTCTTATCTGCATCTTCGGAATTCTGGATAGTCATCTAGCCTGCTCGCTTTTCGATTGTCTTGCATTCCTGGGATGGACGCATCTTCCCTGCCCGGGACACCAGTCAACTACATCAAAAACCATTTCCTAACGAATCGTAAAGGATGAAGTCGGCTGATTGTAAGCATTGAAATGCGACTGCCTAAAAAAAGTTCCGACAAAGAGGAACTTTTTTACTGAACTGACGTTTGTTAGTCACTGCAGCCTCCGTGCTGTATTTTATTTAGCATTTGATAAAAGGCGGGAGCCATTGATGACACTTTCCACACGCATCGCGCCGCATCTTCCTTATTTGCGTCGTTATTCTCGCGCTTTGACCGGAACCCAGACGTCCGGGGACGCCTATGTTGCTGCGGTTTTGGAAGCCATCATCACCGACATCTCCATCTTTCCCGACACGGATAGTGACCGTGTCGCGCTCTATAAACTGTTCACCAAGCTGTTCGGTTCCGTAACACTTCAGATTCCCGAACCGACCTCGCCCTTTGCCTGGGAACAGCGCGCTTCGGTCAATCTGTCCAAGGTCTCGCCGCGCGCGCGTCAGGCCTTCCTGCTCGGATCCGTCGAAAGCTTCCGCCTCAGCGAGATCGCCGAAATTCTCGAAATCTCTGAAAGCGATGCCATGCGCCTGCTCGACACCGCGTCGCAGGAAATCTCACGGCAGGTAGCAACAGAAATCATGATCATCGAGGATGAGCCGCTGATCGCGATGGATATCGAGCAGATGGTCGAAAGCCTCGGCCATCGCGTCACCGGCATCGCCCGCACACATGCGGAAGCCGTAGCGCTGTACAACGCGACGAAGCCGAGAATGGTCCTTGCGGATATTCAGCTGGCTGATGGCAGCTCGGGCATCGACGCTGTCAACGATATCTTGAAGAGCGCCAGCATACCGGTGATCTTCATCACGGCATTCCCGGAGCGGCTTTTGACGGGGGAGCGGCCGGAGCCGACCTTTCTTGTGACCAAGCCATTCAATCCCGACATGGTGAAGGCCCTCATCAGCCAGGCACTTTTCTTCAACGAAACCACAAAAGTGGCGGCCTGATTCGATTGCAAAGCCTGTTACGGAACAAAGATTACAGCCGGGCGTTGGAATTCAAAACAATCGGTTTACCGGCTGTTATATCGGGCGATTTAAGAGGTCGTTCGAGAGTTTTACGAGTGGAGCAGCCCTGTCGGCGGGGCTCTCGAAATCCGAGTGAAAGGCAAGCCGGTGAATACGTCTGAACCATTAGCCGGCGCGCCTTTGAGTTTGGAAGGCAAAGCCGCCCTGATGGAGCGCGCTCTTGCGAGTGCCAGCGTGTCGATTCTGTTTCAAGATCAGTCGCTTGCGATACGTCATGCTGACAATCTGCCGGATCATCTGCAGCCATCTCTCATCATTGGCGGCAATGACCTCAATTTGTTCGGCGAAAAGAATGGCGAACACCTCCTGCGCCTCAAGCGAGGCGTGCTCGATACAGGCAAGCCGGCGGCCGCCGAAGTCGAAATCCCAAGCGGCGATGGCATCCGCATCTATGAGCTGAAGATGGAGCGCATCGGCAATCGCAAGGCGCAGGGCGTTCTCTCCGTCATCTCAGAAATCACCGAAAGCCGCCATCGCGAAAAGGTTCTGAAATCGCTGCTGCGCGAACTGTCGCATCGCTCCAAGAACCTGCTGGCGATCATTCAGGGCATCGCGACCCAGACAGCACGCCATACGCTTTCGGTCGACAACTTCCTGATCAAGTTCCGCGGACGCCTGCAGTCCCTTTCGAACTCGCAGGACCTCATCACGGATTCCAGCTGGCGCGGCGCCTATCTGTTCGAACTCGCAGAGAAGCAGTTCGCACCCTATTGGCCCGATGCCGGCGTGCCCATGCCGATCTATGGCATCAACGCGCATCTGACGCCCAATGCCGCCGTGCATCTGGGGCTTGCCCTGCACGAGCTGATTGTCAACTCTGCCTCGCACGGCGCT
>NZ_JAELTU010000170.1 GCF_016429015.1 Rhizobium sp. ASV20 | reverse complement strand
AAGTCAGACTATGTCGCAAGCGATCTGGCGATCGGCGCGATGGAGCGTGTCGCCGGCAGGCCGGTCGACCTGACGAGCTTGAGAGACAGGCTGGAGAGCCAACTGCTTCCTCATGGCAAAAGGCAGAATCGATGAATGAGATCGTGTTTTCTGCCCTTCTCTAAGGGAGGAAACTTTGAGACAAAAGCTCTACCCAAATGCGGCGGCCGCGCTTGACGGCCTGCTTTTCAATGGCATGATGATTTGTGCGGGCGGATTCGGGCTCTGCGGCATTCCGGAACGATTGATCGATGGGGTGCGCGACGCTGGCGTCTCGAGCCTGACCGTTGTGTCGAACAATGCCGGTATCGACAACGAGGGGCTTGGCAAGCTGCTGAGGACACGACAGATCAAGAAGATGATCTCCAGCTATGTCGGAGAGAACAAGGAATTCGAGCGCCAGTATCTTGCAGGTGAATTGGAAGTCGAGTTCTGCCCCCAGGGAACGATAGCCGAGCGATGCCGCGCTGGAGGCGCCGGGATTGCGGGCTTCTATACCAAGACCGGCGTTGGTACGCTGGTGGCAGAGGGTAAGGAGACCAGAGAGTTCGACGGGCAAGAATATTTGCTTGAGCGAGGCATTTTCGCGGATCTTGCCATCGTCAAAGGTTGGAAGGCCGACGAGAGCGGGAACCTGATCTTCCGCAAGACCGCCCGCAACTTCAATCAACCGATGGCGACGGCTGGGAGGGTCTGCATCGCGGAAGTCGAGGAGATTGTCCCGACTGGTTCTCTCGATCCCGACGCTATTCACCTTCCGAGCATCTATGTAAAGCGAATGATCGTTGGCAGCCCCTACGACAAGAAGATTGAATCTCGGACCGTACGCGAGAGGGAGACGGTTTGATGGCTTGGACACGCGATCAAATGGCCGCACGCGCCGCGCTCTCCTTGCGCGACGGCTTTTTACGTCAATCTCGGTATAGGTATTCCAACGCTTGTCGCCAACCACATTCAACCTGGCATGGAAGTCACGCTTCAGTCGGAAAACGGTATGCTTGGCATCGGGCCCTTCCCCTATGACGGCGAAGAGGATCCGGACCTAATCAATGCGGGCAAGCAGACGATCAGCGAGCTGCCGAATAGCAGTTATTTCTCGAGCGCAGACAGCTTCGCCATGATCCGCGGCGGTCACATCGATCTTACGGTTCTTGGAGCAATGGAGGTCAGCGAAGGTGGCGATATCGCCAACTGGATGATCCCCGGCAAAATGATCAAGGGGATGGGCGGCGCCATGGATCTGGTCGCCGGGGTGAAGAAAATCGTCGTACTGATGGAGCATGTCTCGAAGGATAGGATGCCGAAGTTTGTGCCTGCCTGCAGCTTGCCGCTGACGGGCCGCAACGTCGTCGACATGATCATTACCGATCTTTGCGTGTTCGAGCGCCGCTCCCCCGGCGAGCCATTCTCATTGGTGGAGATCGCAGATGGTGTGTCTGCCGAGGAAATCGCGTCGAAAACCACTGCGCGCTACGTAGTCTAGTCTTCGCTCTCGGCCTTCTTGCATCGGCGCAATAGCGACTCGACGCATGCAAGACGGCCGGGGCGAGCCCCCAATATTGATCAGGTCGGTCAACCAGCAGAAAAGGTGACCAGGAATGGCTAATTCATCCATCGTTGTCGCCAGCGCGGCCCGTACAGCCGTCGGTTCGTTCAATGGCGCGTTTGCAGCGGTCCCCGCTCATGAGCTTGGCGCCACGGCGATCAAGGGCGCACTGGAACGTGCCGGCGTCGATGCCAGAGAAGTCGATGAAGTGATTCTCGGCCAGGTATTGCAGGCAGGCGAAGGGCAGAACCCTGCCCGGCAGGCTGCCATGAAGGCCGGCATTCCGCAGGAAGCGACCGCATGGGGAGTCAACCAGCTCTGCGGCTCCGGCCTACGCGCCGTGGCGCTCGGCATGCAGCAGATCCTGACCGGCGATGCGAAGATCATTGTCGCCGGCGGCCAGGAATCCATGTCGATGGCCCCGCATGCAGCTAATCTCCGTGCCGGCACGAAGATGGGCGACATGAAGATGATCGACACCATGATCAAGGACGGCCTGACGGACGCCTTCTACGGCTATCACATGGGCATCACGGCGGAAAACGTTGCCCGGCAGTGGCAGCTTTCCCGCGAGGAACAGGATCAGTTCGCTGTTTCCTCGCAGAACAAGGCGGAAGCCGCCCAGAAGGCAGGGCGCTTCAAGGATGAAATCGTTCCCTTCACCATCCAGACACGCAAGGGCGACGTAACCGTCGATGCCGACGAGTATATCCGTCATGGCGCGACGCTCGACGGCATGGTGAAGCTGCGCCCGGCCTTCGACAAGGAAGGCACGGTCACCGCCGGCAATGCATCGGGTCTTAATGATGGCGCTGCAGCCACCGTGCTGATGACTGAGGCGGAAGCCTTGCGCCGTAGCATCCAGCCGCTCGCCCGCATCGTCTCTTGGGCAACGGCCGGCGTCGATCCGCAGATCATGGGCACAGGTCCCATTCCGGCCTCCCGCAAGGCGCTGGAGAAGGCTGGCTGGTCGGTCGGCGATCTCGATCTCGTCGAGGCCAACGAGGCCTTCGCCGCTCAGGCCTGCGCGGTCAACAAGGATCTCGGCTGGGATACGTCGATCGTCAACGTCAATGGCGGCGCCATCGCGATCGGCCATCCGATCGGCGCATCCGGCGCGCGCGTTCTCAACACGCTGTTGTTCGAAATGAAGCGCCGCGGTGCCCGCAAGGGACTTGCCACGCTGTGCATTGGCGGCGGCATGGGTGTCGCCATGTGCTTCGAGGCGCTATAGGTCGCGGCTTCTCGATTAACCTGGAAGAGCGCGCCGTTCCGGAACGCCAGCTTTGTCTTTGCCCTGGAGATCCGGTGATAGACCATATGGATAGGCTATGCCGGTCCTGGCCAGTGGAGGGCATGAAAGTTCGCGCCAGTCAGCGGTGAAGCTTACGATCTACGCACTCTCTGTTGCCGCGCCAACCGATGTCATAGTCGCCACGAAAACCAAAGGATATGAATCGAGCACTGGCCAATCATGAGGACCTTGACGGCGCCGTGTGTCGCAAGGAAGTCCACGCGCTGTCGCAGACCCTGAAGTTGCGCTACGACAAGGTCTCGTTCATTCTCGATCCAACTGACCTTTCCAAGTGGCTGGCGGCCAAGAAGGTCGTCGTCTGCGACTATCCAGATGGCTGCCTCAGTATCACGCGAGAGCTTTGCCATGCCCTGCCAACCTTTGGCATTGCGCTCTGCTCATCGATCAGTCGTTGTCGAGAACAAACGTTTGGATGGCCTACTCTCGGTGATCCTGGAATCGCGGTCGGTCGGGACCAGTGCGCAAAAGAAGGTCCGTAACGTGTCGGGCAAAAGAGCTCCAGGTTTGGCATTCGCGGCGTTAGCAAGTGCAACGTCTATCAGACGCGAGGTCGCAGACGGCTTTCGATAACAACCCGCAGGTGGTAGCCCCTGGAAGAAGGTGCTGCCTCGATTGGACGCACGGAATAAAAGCGGCTGGCATCGCCTCGGAGCTAAAACCGAAGAGAGCGTCACCACCCTCTCTCGCTGCGCCCTTTCAACCCGACCCAGCAGATCGGATGGTGAGTTGCTCCGAGAAGCGAGTGCCGGGTTTTTATTTGGCGAACCGTCGCGGTATTATCCAGCTTTGACAACTCCGGCTCGCGACATGATGGCGACGATGGCATGTGGATTGAGTATGAGTATCGGGTCATGTGACCAACACATGAGTCATCGGGCGGTAAAAGACCTATGAGGGCTCGTACGATGTGTACGCATTGACCCTTGCGTGCGCACAAGCCGATCCCATTCCTCCGATGCCAGCCTCTGGTCATATTTCGCCCTTCTACCCATTCATCCTGATCCAGGTGAGTGATCAAGTGCCTCGTGGGCGCGATCGCTAGGCAGGGCAGCTGATGGCATTCGGCCGGGCAGTCGCAACAAAGGCCAGGAGTTTGTCCCTATAGCACTTATAAGATGCTGTGTTCAGACGACATGCCCTCCACGCAGGATTTTGAATGCCATTTACCTCATCACCGGATGTCGTCGATGACGCATGACAGAACACGTGAACATTAAAATCGATTAGAACGTCTACCTTCACCGCAAAATGGTCGCACAGGAGACCAAGTGCACTAGACAATCGGGAATTCTGCTTGTTGTTGCTGCATCGTTTGGTGCTCGGCCGATGTGGAGCGGACGAGTGGAGAGAGGATTAAACATTGATGCAGATGAGAATTGGAGCTCCAAAGGAGCGGTCCATTGCCGAAGCGCGTGTCGCAATGACACCCGAAAGCGCGCTGCAATTGCAAAAGCTCGGCTACGAATGTCTTATCGAGAGCGGCGCCGGCAAGGCGGCCGGCTTTTCCGATGACGCCTATCGTGGTGCAGGTGTTACGGTGGTCGAGAACGCCGACGAACTTTACGCATCCGCAGATGTGATAGCCAAGGTCCGTCCGCCGGAAGTGGCTGAAGTCGAAAAGCTAGGGCCGGGGAAGACGCTCATTTCCCTCTTCTATCCTGCGCAGAATGCGAGCTTGCTCGAACAGGCGAAAGCCGTGGGCGCAAATGTCATCGCCATGGATATGGTGCCGCGCATTTCGCGCGCGCAGAAAATGGATGCCTTGTCGTCGATGGCCAATATTGCGGGCTATCGCGCCGTCATTGAAGCCGGCAATAACTTCGGTCGCTTCTTCACCGGTCAGGTAACGGCAGCCGGCAAGGTGCCGCCCGCGAAAGTCCTCATCATCGGGGCAGGCGTCGCCGGACTTGCCGCGATCGGTACCGCCACCTCGCTCGGTGCCATCACCTACGCCTTCGACGTGCGCCCCGAGGTTGCCGAGCAGATCGAGAGCATGGGAGCCGAGTTCGTCTACCTTGATTTTGCCGGCACGCAGCAAGACGGCGCGGCAAGCGGGGGCTACGCGGCGCCATCATCCCCCGAGTTTCGCGAGAAGCAGCTCGCAAAATTCCGGGAGCTTGCGCCGGACATGGATATCGTCATCACCACCGCGCTGATCCCGGGTCGTGATGCGCCCAAGCTTTGGCTGGCGGACATGGTGGCTGCGATGAAGCCGGGCTCGGTGATCATCGATCTGGCTGCCGAACGAGGGGGAAATTGTGATCTTACGATCGCAGATCAACGTGTGGTGTCCGACAATGGTGTCGTCGTCATCGGCTACACGGACTTTCCAAGCCGTATGGCGGCGCAGGCCTCGACACTCTATTCCACCAACATCCGGCACATGATGATGGATCTGACGCCCGGCAAGGATGGCAAACTCGTCCACAATATGGAGGACGACGTGATCCGCGGAGCGACAATCGCCTTCGAAGGCGCGGTCACCTTCCCGCCACCACCGCCGAAAGTGCAGGCGATCGCGGCGCAAAAGCCAAAACCGAAAGCCGCGGAGCTGACGCCCGAGCAGAAGCGGGCGCAGGAGGTGGCAGCCTTCAAGGCGCAGACGAAGAGCCAGGGCATGCTGCTTGCCGGCGGTACCGCCCTGCTGCTTCTGGCGGGCGCTTTCGCGCCGCCAAGCTTCATGAACCACTTCGTCGTCTTCATGCTTTCCTGCTTCATTGGCTTCCAGGTGATCTGGAACGTCTCCCACTCGCTGCACACGCCGCTGATGGCGGTCACGAATGCCGTTTCCGGCATCGTCATCCTCGGAGCGTTGCTGCAGATCGGATCCGGCAACTGGCTGGTGGTCATTCTCGCCGCCCTGTCCGTCTTGGTCGCGACGATCAACATTGTCGGTGGCTTCCTCGTGACACGGCGCATGCTCGCCATGTTCCAGAGATCGTGATCAGTCAGGAGGTTATCATTATGACGATCGGTATCGTTTCGGCCGCCTACATCTCCGCGGCTGTTCTTTTCATCCTTTCACTCGGCGGCCTTTCCGGTCAGGAAAGTGCCAAGCGCGCAGTCTGGTACGGCATTGTCGGCATGGCGCTCGCCGTCATTGCGACAGTCTTTGGGCCTGGTATCGGCAACTGGTTCATCATCGTCTTGATGATTGCCGGCGGTGCGGTGCTCGGACATTATGTGGCGAGCCGCGTGCAGATGACGGAAATGCCGCAGCTTGTCGCTGCCCTCCACTCCTTCGTCGGTCTCGCCGCCGTCTTTATCGGCTTTAACGCCCATATTGAGGCTTGGCGCGTGGCCGGCATGGATGAAACCATGCGGGCGGCGCTCGATGGTTTTGCCGGCATCCTCGCCCACAAGACAGCGGTTGAACTTGCCATCATGAAGGTCGAAGTCTTCCTTGGCGTCTTTATCGGTGCAGTCACCTTTACCGGTTCGGTCGTCGCCTTCGGCAAGCTTGCCGGCAAGGTGGACGGCAAGGCAAGGAAGCTACCCGGTGGGCATGCTCTCAATGCGGCCGCTGCCGGTCTCTCACTCGTCCTGCTCTGGATGTATGTCGGCGGCTCCGGGGCCTGGACGTTGATCTTGATGACCGCCGTCGCCTTCTTCATCGGCTATCACCTGATCATGGGCATCGGCGGCGCCGACATGCCGGTGGTCGTCTCGATGCTCAACAGCTATTCCGGCTGGGCGGCGGCGGCAATCGGCTTCACGCTCGGCAATGATCTCCTGATCGTGACGGGAGCACTTGTCGGCTCGTCCGGCGCCATCCTCTCCTATATCATGTGCAAGGCAATGAACCGTTCCTTCATCTCGGTCATCCTTGGCGGTTTTGGCGCAACCGCAGGACCGACCATGACAATCGAGGGCGAGCAGATTGCCATCGATGCCGAAGGTGTTGCAGCGGCCTTGAATGACGCCGACAGCGTCGTCATTGTCCCCGGCTATGGCATGGCCGTCGCTCAGGCGCAGCAGGCCGTATCTGAACTCACCCGCAAACTGCGTGCCGCCGGCAAATCCGTTCGCTTTGCCATTCATCCGGTAGCAGGACGCCTGCCGGGGCACATGAACGTACTGCTGGCAGAAGCAAAGGTTCCCTATGACATTGTCCTCGAAATGGACGAGATCAATGAGGACTTCGACGAGACGGACGTCGTGATCGTCATCGGCTCGAATGACATCGTCAACCCCGCAGCCCAGGAAGATCCCAATTCCCCGATCGCCGGCATGCCCGTCCTCGAAGTTTGGAAGGCAAAGCAGGTCTTCGTCTCCAAACGAGGTCAGGGCACGGGATATTCCGGGATCGAGAACCCGTTGTTCTACAAGCCGAATACGAGAATGTTCTACGGCGATGCCAAGGCATCCGTCGGCGATCTGATCCCCAAAATTGCTTAGCGGCTGGAGTTTCTGAAGACAGATCCGGCTCCGACAGGGGCCGGATCCATAGGAACCAAGCGGTGCGCGGGCGGAGTGATCAGTTTTGGCCGGCTTTGTTCAGAGCGTCCACTGGGCCAGCGCGATTGCGCGCTTTGCAATAGGATGCATGCCTTTCTCAAAGCGCCCGCCCGCCGGCGGTCACCGCATCAAAGCCGAAGCTATCGCAAAACTCGTCTGCGATCGACTTGCCTTCACCATCATCTCGAGCAGCGGCAATGCGCGCCAATCCGGCGAGCTCGTAGGTCGTCCATGTCTTTCAACCTGCAGCATGGGGATTGTGTCGAATGCCTTGATAATCCGTGATCTCGGTAGCTGTTGTGTTGTTGACCCCGCTTGTCATCGCCAAATGGTGAAGGTGCGTAGTCTTGACAATGCAGTTCGGGCATTTCGCTCCAGTTTGCGGAACGGGCTTGGATTGAGGGCTACTAACCTTCGAGCAGTTCGGGTGTGTGGCTGGAAAGCTCGACAGGAACTTGTTCCTGCGACCCCGATGCCACGGACCGTGACGATCGAGACAAAGATGATCTTCCCAAGGCAAGGAAAAGTTCGTCAGCTATTGAGATATAAGACGAAACGTCCGAGCGAGTCCATAATTGGAGCTTATGCTACACGACGTCGCCGTCGCATCAGTCAACGGACTTTCAAGATCTTAGCCTATGCGAGGGGCGAATCGGCGGTTCGTATCCTTTCACATCATACGGATCCGATTTTGTTAGCTGTGGATCGTGATCTTTGAAAAGTCGCGTCCCAGTCAAGCGCGAGACGGCACTTTGCGCCTTATTTCGGCCTTAATCCATGGATGTCGCCAAGCCAAAAGTGGGCTAACGGCCATACGGCCCTACAAAAAATTCTGCGGAGGTATTGAAACCAAAAAAACGGGAAAATAAATTGTCGGCAGGCGCCCAACCACGGCGCCGTCCTTGTTGATCACCAACGTTTTCAGTGAGGTAGCAATGAGCTCGAAGATCTTTCATCATCCGGTATATCTGCGAGAGAGAAAAGGGTTGGTCCGGGAAATAATGTCCCTAGCTGACGCCATTGATTTTCTCGAAGATTGGCCTGAACGGGACCGCGACCTTATTCATGAGGCAGCCCTCAAGACCTGCTATATGGCTCATGATGGGCATAAGCCGCTTCATGTGGCACGCGACGCGATTCGGGCATTCGGGAAAAAGAAAGGAGTCTTGACCAAGCAGCCTGCGGTTCTGCCTTGGATGATCAAGACACCCGGTGGTGGCCGCGTTTCGCCATAGGGGACCGAGATGCCATGGAGGCTTTCAATCGGCCTCCATGGTTTGGGGATATACGACAACCGGCCTAAAGGTTGGCGTCACGCAATTGTCCGAGGAAATCTTGGGTGACTGCGCCGACCTCCTGGAAAAGGCCCGCTCGCTTGGGTTGGAAGGTATTATCGCCAAACATCGGGACAGTCGGTATCGATCCGGTCGCACAGGCGTCTGATTGAAGATAAAATGCATTCAGAGTGAAAGCTTGATGATCATCGGCTACGAGCACTCGGCGGTTGCGCGGGGCGGCATAGGTAGTCTGCTGCGTGCTTTCCGACGTGGACACGATTGAGTCTGTTTTGGCGCCGTCGTAACTGGGTTCAAGGAAAGATGCGGCGTATCCGAAGAAGACGCTCAACAGGTTTAAGAGACGTCTTCGCGCAGCCGACGCTAATCGCGGAGATCGAATTTCGTGGCTGGACCGAAGACGGCAGTCTACGCCATGCTTCCTGCAAAGGCTTACGCAAGATCCAGGGCGATGCCGCAGTCTATGAGATCGATTGAACGGATGTTGTCAGTCGCCGCACGCCAAATTTCTTCTGCTGACGCTCTTGAATCCGAAATTTTCAAAAACCAAATCGATTGACGCCAGTTGCTGAAGACAGAACTGGCCGTGCTGGAAGTGCTGCTTTTCGGCGCTTCCGTACCCATGTTGCTTCAAGGAGGATATGGCTATGGCAACATCTTACGACTACGCACCTTTGTTCCGCTCGAGCGTCGGCTTCGACCGGGTGTTCAATCTTCTCGAAAATGCCCAGCGCGCCCGTTCGATCAGCGACTGGCCGCCCTATGACATCGTCAAGACCGGTGACGACAGCTACCGCATCTCGATCGCGGTCGCAGGCTTTGCCCAGGGTGATCTCGATATCACCTTCCAGTCCAACCTGCTGACGGTCACCGGCAAGAAGCAAGAAGCTTCCGCCAAAGGCTATCTGCATCGCGGTATCGCCGGCCGGCCCTTCGAGCACCGCTTCGAGCTTGCCGATCATGTCAGGGTAAATGGCGCCAATCTGCAGAATGGTCTCCTGTCGATCGACCTCATTCGTGAGATCCCGGAGGCCTTGAAGCCGCGTAGGATCGATATCCAGACCGACCCGGCTTTGGCCCAAAAGGCCGCCCCGGCGCAAATCGATGCGCAGAAGGCTGCATGATCGAAATCCTGGAGAACGGGCGCCGTCGCGGCGGCGCCCATAGACATCGCGGGTTGGAAAGGAGAGCGACATGAAATCCGATATGTTCAGAGAACCTGTTACCATCCTTGTCGGACTTGGTTTTCCGGCTGAGGTCCGCACCGTGATGGAAGCTTACCGGCATCTTGCCGAATGACCAGCATCGATGCGCGACGTGGCGCATTCGATGGCGCTGAAGGCCTGTAGCGCAGCGCTGCGCGGCGAAATTGAAGCGGAAACCGCCCGGGGCCTGTTCGCAGCCTTTGCTGAAAAGCACAATTTGCTCGCGCCAGACACCAGTGTCATCGCCGCCTGCCGTCGCCGGCACGATAAAGATCCGCGCGTTCGCTAAGGAGGCCCCGCATGCACGAGATGTTGCACCAGGCCGCGAACAGTGCAGTAGCGATGGGGCCGAGCATTCTTCTTCAGGGCACGCAGATTCGGCGGCCGATCGATGTTGTGGAAGCGGCTGCACTTACTGCAGACGACAAGCGGACCATCCTGGCCTCATGGGCTTCGGACTTCTATGCGATCGATTCGAAGCCGACGTTGCGCCATATTCCCGAAACGCCGGAGCCAGTTTCCATCGACGAAATTCAGGCTGCCCTCGGAGAACTTGATCGGCGGTATGGCTTCCGAAGGCCATCCGCCGTCCAGCCGGCGAATTGGATCTCGGCGACCAATTCGGGTTTAACCCAAATGATGTTGAGATCCTTCTTCGGAGAGCCGATTCCGGTAAGGGCGACTTGGAGATTTCCAGTTCTCGGCGAGGTCGTACCCACCGTCTACGTACCGAGTTCCAACCCGGCCTGTATAGACGAAGTGGTACCCCTAACAACGCCGACCAAAAAGGAACGAAACTTGCCGCCCGTCGGAATTGGATATGCGCTGCCAGCATAACTGCGCTGCAGTAAAGTCTATTTAAGAGGCAAGGAGAACGAGTATGATGTAAACATCGAAGCGATGCACCTCCTCCCGTGTCAATTCGATTGTAGACGTCTTACTCCTCCCAAGGGCGTTTGCGGGAACAGCAACACTCCTCCTCCCAGTTGCTGTTCGGTTGTTTTGGAAAAGCCTGCCGCACCTCCTCCCGCGGCAGGCTTTTTCGTTTCGGCCGCTGCCAAGCCATGTTGGTCCTTGTGCAAACACGAAAACATGGGTCGGTGGGGCCACTTGGCTCCCATGTCTGGGCTCCTGATTCATCTCATCATTTCCCCCACAGCGCTTTCGTTGGGTCCCATCAACTGTCTCCCAATAAGATACCCATCCGTCTATCTTACTCATTGACAGACGGGATGCCCGATCGCATAACCACGATATGGGGTTGCGATCACCCCACAAGGCTACGGCCGAAGTGTCGCGTCCGCTGAACCGAAACAACGGAGGGACGCGTTATGCCGTCATATCTTGAAATCTCACCAGACAAGCTGAACCGCATCATCGGCACCCCGAACGCGCCGGTCATGATTGACGTGCGCACGGACGAAGACTTCGCCCTCGATCCGCGGCTAGTGCCCGGCTCCATCCGCCAAGGCCACGCCGATGTCGGCACTTGGGCCAAAAGTATTCACGGATCGGCCGTCATCGTCTGCCGGCGAGGACGCAAGCTGAGCCATGGGGTTGCTGCCTATCTGCGCCACGAGGGTGTGGATTCCGAAGTGTTGGAGGGCGGGTTCGAGGCCTGGATCAGCTTTGGCGGTATCGCCGTGCCGTCAGACAAGTTGCCGCCGCGAGACGACCAGGGCCGCACCGTCTGGGTGACGCGTTCGCGGCCCAAAATCGACCGCATCGCCTGCCCATGGCTGATCCGCCGCTTCGTTGATCCGTCCGCAGTGTTCCTGTTCGTGCCGGCCACCGATGTCGCACTGGTCGCCGACTGCTTCGGAGCGGTGCCCTTCGACGTCGAGAACGTGTTCTGGTCTGATCGCGGCGAACTCTGCACGTTCGACGTGATGGTCGAGGAATTCGGTCTCACTTCGGAGCCGATGAACCGGCTGGCAACGATCGTGCGCGGTGCGGATACGGATCGCCCGGATCTTGCGCCCGAGGTGGCAGGACTCCTGGCCGCCTCGCTTGGTTTGTCCCGCATGTTCAACGACGATCTCGAACAGTTGGACGCGGGCATGCTTCTCTACGATGCCTTCTTCCGATGGAGCCGCGACGCGACTGGTGAAACCCACAACTGGCCCAGTTCAAAGGCGGGGCAGTGACATGGCGACCCTCGTGAACGAAGACACCGGAACTTCCGGTGCAGGACATCATGCGCTGCCGTTCTCCGAGGCGTTAAAGGTTTGGGCGCGCGTTGCGGCCTTGAGCTTCGGCGGTCCCGCCGGGCAGATCGCCGTCATGCATAGGATCATCGTCGAGGAAAAACGCTGGATCGGCGAGGAACGGTTCCTGCACGCCCTAAACTACTGCACGCTGCTTCCCGGTCCAGAGGCCCAGCAGCTCGCAATCTACATCGGCTGGCTGTTGCACAAGACCAAGGGCGGGCTCGTCGCCGGCACGCTGTTTGTCCTGCCCGGCGCCGTCGCGATCATGGCATTGAGCTGAATCTACGCGATCTTCGGCAATGTCGGCGCGGTCCAGGCGCTGTTCTTCGGCCTGAAGGCGGCTGTCCTTGCCATCGTGCTCGGCGCTGTTCTCCGGATCGGCAGCAGATCGCTCAGGAACAACGTCATGATCGGGTTGGCGGCGGCCGCCTTCGTTGCACTCGCCTTCTTCCAGGCGCCGTTCCCGCTGGTGGTCGTCGTCGCAGGCCTGATTGGCTTCGTCGGCGGAAAGGCGGGTTGGACAGCGTTCTCGGCCTCAGGCGGTCACGGAAAGATCGGCGGTCGGCAGGTCGCGGATGCCGATAGTCTTCTTGGCGAGGGCGTGCCGGAACATGCCCGTCCGAACGCAGCGTGGCTGCTGAAGGTCGCGGCCATCGGCGCGGTCGCATGGTTCGGGCCAATCATCCTGCTGTTCGTCTTCCTCGGACAGCACAACATCTTCTTCGACATCTCGGTCTTCTTCTCGAAGATGGCGATGGTGACCTTCGGCGGCGCTTATGCGGTCCTGTCCTACGTCGCACAGGAAGCAGTCAACCACTATGGCTGGTTGAAACCCGGCGAGATGCTGGATGGGCTTGGGCTTGCGGAGACGACGCCAGGCCCGCTGATCATGGTCACCCAATTCGTCGGCTTCATGGGCGCCTACCGTGCACCGGGCGGGCTGTCGCCGCTGCTCGCCGGATCGCTGGGCGGGCTGCTGACGACCTGGGTCACCTTCGTCCCTTGCTTCCTGTGGATTTTGCTCGGAGCGCCATTCATGGAATCGCTGCGCCGCAACAAGGCTCTGTCGGCGGCACTCGCGGCAATCACAGCGGCCGTCGTCGGGATCATCCTGAATCTTACCGTTTGGTTCGCCCTCCACGTCCTGTTCTCCGAAGTCCGGACAGTGAGTAGCTTCGGGATGACGGTCGATATCCCCGTTCCGAGTTCCGTCAACATCCCCGCGCTTGTCCTGACGCTGGCCGCCGTGATCGCGGTCTTCCGCTTCAAGACCGGCATTCTGACTGCGCTGGCCGCGAGCGCGCTTATCGGTCTTGCTTATGGCCTTGCTTTCGGAGTTCATCCATGAACAGCACCTCACCAAGAATTGCGATTGTCTGGCGCGGCGACCGCGAAGCACTGCGCAACGCCGCGACCCGGCCTGCCATCAAGCCCTCGTTACAATTGGTCGATATGGACTGCATCGTCAACGTTACCTACATTCATAGCGTCCACGCGATGACGCAGTGGAAGATTGTGACCGTCGCAGCTATCTGAATTCAACGGGAAAGCGACAGCTGTAGTGGTTTGAGCGCCGCTCCTCACTTCTGTAGTGAGGAATCGGTAGAATGGTAGTCACTTGCGCCAGCTCCGCCGAGCTCTGGCACCGTGCTTTTCCTCAAGCCATTGGCCCGCACCGTAGATCTGCAACCCTCAACTATCGATGAGGACCTGGACGGGGACCTTGTCGGGGACACGCGAAAACTGCCGCTTGTTCGGCGCTCTTGGTTTGCTTGCCCTTCGGCTCAACGTCGTATGATCGGGAACGGCCAGATCCAGCCCCATCAGCTTGCGTACCGAAGCCATGAAGCCTTCCGTCTGTCGCAGCCTCAGGCTAAACACCAATCCCAGCGTCAAAGCAGTCTCTATCGCCAGATCGGAATAGCGCCCCTGACGGCGGCGTGTTGTTCGCTTCGGCGCGTGCCAGGACGGTACGACTTGCGGCGAGATCCGAAACGTCATGCTGCCAAGGCGGCGAAGACCGGCCTCATGTTACCGCCAGTTCGTCAGCTTGAACTTCATCTTGCCGATGCGATGGCGGCGAAAGGCGTTGTGTTTGAAGGGTGTCGTCGGGCAGACCAGTTATGAGACTGGGACAGCACTCAAGCCGCTGCCATTAACGATCCCTGCACCAACGCCGATCAGACTGGGAACCGTCAATCAGTGTCGGGAGCCGAAGCCCCATTCGCAGATCTGGTGGTCTTCGGCGTTGGCATGGGCGCAGGATCCGGCTGGCCTTCCAGGTCGACCGGGCGATCGAACGTACCAGCAAAAGACGTAGCAGAGCGGGTTTTCATTCTATCTCAAAAGGAAAGCGACGAAGGTCGTGCGGCAGCGCGTCGTCCAGCAGCTCCTGGTACTATGCCTTGAAATTGACCGTTACTGCAAGATCGAAGTCGAGCCGCCGCCATTGCCATCAGCCGCCGAGGCACGCATATTTTTGTGTATCCAGATAGATTTCTAAAACGCCATAGGAGCAGGCATGGCCCGCCTTTCAAACATGGTCGCCGCGGTAACTGGCGGCGGCAGAGGAATAGGTCGAGAGATCGCTTTAAAGCAGGCTAGGGACGGGGCGAAAGTCGCCGTGTTGGCGCGAACGGCTACCGAGATTGAGGAAACAGTCTCTCTCATTGAGGAAGCGGGCGGTGAAGCGATCGCTGTTTCGACGGACTTGATTGACCTTGCCGCCGTTGAAAGTGCCCTTGCGCGCGTCGCGAGCGAATTGGGCCCGATCGACATTCTCATCAACAACCACGGCTCATTTCAGGGCTTTGGTCCCATTTGGGACTGCGATCCTGTTGTTTGGTGGCGGGATGTCGAGATCAATCTTCGAGGTACATTCAACACTTGCCGCACGGCCGCCCCGCTGATGTTGGCGCGGGGCAGCGGCCGGATCGTAAACCTCGTTGGTGGCGGAACAGGCAACAGCTTTCCTCACGGCTCTGGCTACGCGTCTAGCAAGGCCGGCATCATGCGTTTCACCGAGTGTCTGAACGACACCACCATTGGCAACAACGTGCGCGCATTCGCCGTCGATCCCGGTCTTGTTCGCACGGCGATGACCGAGTTGCAGCTATCGTCGGCGGCCGGGAAAACCTTCTTGCCTGGGATCCAGAAGCTTTTTGAGGATGGTGTCAACATCGAACCGTCACGGGCTGCACTCTTGATTGCCGACATCGCTGCCGGACGTTTCGATACTCTGGCTGGCCGTCTCTTGCGCGGTGTCGATGATCGCGATGCGCTCGCAGAGGAAATGGATGCGATAGTCGCGGCAGACGGCAGAGCACTGCGTTTTAGCGCCGTCGAACAAGCTAAGCTCTGAAGATATTCTTGGAGCGTGGCGAACCCTTTGCAGAGTGCCTGAACCAATAGGCGGTGCCGATGGAACCGCTGCACTATCCGTCCGTAAATTCTGTCCGCGGGTTCGCACCGCCGTCCTGTCGCATATCTTTCCTCAGCCAGCGCAGGACAACGTCAAGTCGGCCGTTGATGCCGTTCACGTCGTATGTGGCGATCTTCACGCAAAAGGAACCTCGGCGATCGAAGCAATGAACGTCGATCGCCGAGGTTCCCATTGCGATACCCGGCATTTGAAGCCGGAGCTTTCAGTTCGCAGCCGCAAGCGAAACGGCGGTTTCACGGTAGGAATGCAACGGTCGGCCGAGGATCCTGACCAGGCGCTCGATGTCGCCGTCTACCGGGATCATGCCGTCGCTGACATATCGCTCGGCCATCAGGCGCATTTCGTAGGCCGTCCATTTCGGCATGAACGTCGCCACATTCTGCTCGAAGCCCCTCGGATCATCGCCGCCGTAGACGATTGGACGGTCCAAAATCTCGGACCAGATGGCGGCGACGCCTTCTCCCGTCAACGTATCCGGTCCGACGAGGTTGATCGTCTCGATCGGCAGCTTGCTCGACGCCTCGTCGCGGCGGACCAGTTCGATGGCGGCAACCTCGGCGATATCGCGCGCGTCCACCATGGCGACGCCCTTGCTTCCGATTGGCATTGGGTAAACGCCGTGATTTAGAACAACGTCCTTGATCATGACTTCGTTGTCGATGAAGTAGCTTGGGCGCAGGATCGTCGCGCTGAAGTCCATCGCCTTAAGCATCCGCTCCGCACCCGACTTCACTGCGAAGTGCGGAACGTTGACGGCACGATCGGCATCGAAGACCGATAGGTAGACGACACGATCAACGCCTGCTTCTTTGGCGATGTTGAGGGTGATGATCGCTTGCGCGAACTCGTCGCCCGTCACGGCATTGAGGAGGAAGAGGGTGCGGACACCCTTGAAGGCGTTGCGCAGGGAGTCAAGGTCGAGGATCTCGCCCTGGGCCACTTCGACGTCGATCGGGAAGTTTGCCTTCGACGCGTCGCGGGTCAGGACACGTA